>JABDFZ010000005.1:0-21042 GCA_013286325.1 Bacteroidota bacterium
CTTAGTCAAGCAGCCTGGCTGCGTAGGCATGAAGGTTGTTTTAAGTAATTATTTTACGATAATCGTCCTCCCTTCTATAGTAAAGTTTGCACCGCCTAACGCCAGAATCTTCAATACCTGCGATACTTTTACGTTACGGGATATTTTCCCCCTGTAAAGATCATTGGATATTTTCCCCTGGAAACTCACATCCACATCATACCACCGGGCAATTTGCCGCATTATGGTTTGAATATCAGCGCCGTTAAACTGGAACATTTCATTTTTCCAGGCCATTACTTCATCAGTATCAGCATCAACTACACTAAACTTGTTGTTTGTAGTGGCAATTGCCTGCTGCCCTGGTTTTATTATAACAATATTTTTATCAGACGATACCTTTACACTGCCTTCTAACAAGGTGGTTTTTACCGCCGTTTCATTATCGTAAGCGTTGATATTAAAATGAGTGCCTAATACCTGCACGGTTTGAGTTGCAGTTTTTACATTAAATGGCTTGTATTTATTTTTTGCCACCTCAAAGTAGGCCTCTCCTGTTAATACAACGGTTCTTTCTTTACCTGTAAAGGCAGTTGGATAGGTTAATGATGATGCAGCATTCAGCCAAACCTTTGTGCCATCAGCAAGTACAAGCTGGTATTGCCCGGCTTTAGGTATAGTGATAGTATTATATTGAATTTCGGATTTACGGGTTGTGTTTTCAGATTTACTTCCGGCATAAATAATTTGGCCTTCGGCAGTTTTGGTAATAGCTGTTTGACCTTGCTGGGCAATGTTTCCGTTTTTTGCAGAATTAAGCGAAATCTTGCTCCCATTAGCCAGCGTTAATACTGCTTTATTGCCACCGGGGGCAAAATCAGGCTTATTGGTTTGATTAGCAGCAAACTGATTAGAATGGTTATGGATATAAAATATAGAAGAAACAAAAAGTATTAGCAAAGCGGCAGCAACCTGCATATACCATTTGCGGTATAGCGGAACAACAGGGCTTTCCAATTGCTTTATCCTTGCAGATATACGCAACCGTAATTGGGCATCAAGATCATCAATCTGACTTTGAGTAAGCTGGCTTATTATTTCCGGCTCATCAGCAAAATGATGGTAATAGTTTTCAATCAGCCTGATCTCTTCATCAGATGTTTTACCATCCAGGTATTTTTTTATTAGCTCCTGGAATTCTTTTGTCAAAGGGACCGGCATGAGTTTATTATTGGTTTATTATTACATGTATATAAAGTGATGCAAGTATCCCATCCGGTTTTTAATTTTTTTTAAAAAGACATAAGTAACTTAAAGCGATGAGATATTTTCACCTAAGCGGGTAAGACATGATTAACCTATATTAAAAAATGATTTTGGTAACTTGCTGAAGTTTGTGTTTTATAGCTTAATTACTATGAATAACTCATTACCTAGCGCTACGACAACTATATCAAAGGAGAATAATTATCCCTACCCCATTAATATTTTACAGTAAAATCGACCGATCATCAGGCAAGCCGAAAGAATATTACTCGTATCACAAGCGCACGCAAGCTGTACCACAATCGTACAGTCTGTTATTAATATGTATAGTAAATATTTGATTATCAATTAAATAAATGCTGGCATATTGTTTGATTTCCGGATTAAGTACCCTCACCTGAATCAAAACTAATATGTTTAAGAACTATTTAAAAGTAGCCTTCCGCAACCTCTGGAAAAATAAAGCTTTTTCGGCCATCAACATTATTGGGTTATCTGCAGGCATTGCTGTTTGCCTGCTTATTGTTTTATATGTGGTTGATGAATTACGGTATGATAAATACAATGAAAATGCAGATAGAATTTATCGCATCGATTCCGACATTTCTTTCAACGGATCGCAATTCACCTCCACTACAACCCCTGAGCCAATGGCGCCCACGCTTTTGAATGATTACCCCCAAGTGTTGCAAATAGTGAGAATAAGTAATGTTGGAGACCTGCTGGTAAAAAAAGACAATCAGAACATACAAAATCACAATGCGGTATTTGCTGATTCCACCTTTTTTAAAGTTTTCACTTTGCCAATGATCCAAGGAAATGCTTCTACTGCGCTGAGCGAACCAAATTCTATAGTGATTGATGAAACTGCTGCAAAAAGATATTTCAACAGTACCGATGTGATAGGGAAAACATTACATGTAAATAATTCGGTCGACTGCAAAATAACTGGGGTGATAAAAGATATTCCGCAAAACTCCCATTTTCATTTCAGCTTTATTCGCCCTATGCGCGATACCTATAGAGGTAATGAACACGATTGGCTCAGTAATAATGTTCATTCTTATATTTTAGTGAAAGCAGGCACAACAACTGCATCTATACAAAGTAATATAGATGCTCTTGTCAATAATTATCTCAATAAAGATTTAGAGGCATTGATGCATATTTCAACAAAGGATGTGCAGAAAAATGGCAATCATTTTCTTTATCATTTAATGCCACTCACCGATATTCATTTACATTCTGATAAATCGTATGAGTTTGAGGCAAATGGTAATATTACTTATGTATATATTTTTTCGGTGATCGCAATTTTTATTTTACTTATTGCATGTGTAAACTTTATGAATCTATCTACCGCGCGTTCTGCAAACCGCGCAAAAGAGGTGGGCATCAGAAAAGTAGCGGGGTCATTACGGTCTAATCTTATTTTCCAGTTCTTAACCGAATCGGTTTTATTAAGCTTTTTATCATTATTAATTGCCCTTTTGTTATCCGCATTATTGCTTCCGTTATTCAATCAGCTGGCAGGAAAACAAATGCTGGTAAATACTTTGTTTTCTACATGGCTTTTTCCTGTAATGATAGGGCTGGTACTTATTGTAGGGTTAATTGCCGGAAGCTATCCAGCATTTTATCTGTCATCCTTTCAACCTATTCAGGTGCTTAAAGGAAGCATTGCAAAAGGTTTTAAAAGCAGTTGGCTACGAAGCAGCCTGGTGGTCTTTCAATTTTGTATTTCCATCGTACTAATTGTAGGCACCATTGTTATTTACAATCAGCTTAATTACATACGAAGTAAAAAGATCGGGTTCAATCGTGACCAGGTGTTGATCTTGCATAACACTTATGCACTTGATAAGCAGATAAAACCTTTCCGCGAAGAGCTGTTGAAACTGGCAGGTGTACAAAATGCAACAATCTCCGGTGATCTTCCTACAACGCCTGGTTTCAACCAGAATGGCTGGTTCCGTGATCCTACATTGAATGCAAAAAAAGCGACGGTAATTGCTGATTTTAATGTAGATGAAAATTACATCCCTACGTTAGGTATGAACATATCAAAGGGAAGAAATTTTTCAACTGATTTTCCGTCTGATTCAAGCGGTGTGATCCTTAATGAAGCTGCAGTAAAATTAATGGGGATTAAAGACCCACTGAATGACGTTTTATACCGCCCGTCTTACCGCGACGCTTCACTCCACAAGGTGATCAAGTATCATATAGTTGGGGTGGTTAAAGATTTTAATTTCAGCTCAATGCACGAAAAAGTTGGGCCGCTTGTCTTCGAATTAAATCAAAATACCGGAAGCATGGCCGTTCGTATCAATACAAAAAATATTCCGGCATTGATCAGCCAGATCGAAAATAAGTGGCACACCATGTCTACCGGACAACCTTTTAGTTATTCATTTATGGATAACGATTTTAATAATATTTATAGTGCTGAGCAGCGCACAGGGAAATTGTTTATCACATTTGCTGTATTTGCCATTTTTATTGCATGCCTTGGTTTGTTTGGATTGGTTAGTTATGCTGCAGAACAGCGCGTTAAAGAAATCGGGATCAGAAAAGTGCTTGGTGCAAAGATCAGCGGAATTGTGGCCATGCTCTCAAAAGATTTTGTAAAACTTGTATTAATTGCATCAATAATTGCATTCCCTGTAGCATGGTGGGCCATGAACAAATGGCTGCAAAGTTTTGCGTACAGAATAAATATAAGTTGGCTGGTTTTTGTCGCGGCAGGTGTATTAACAATTGTGATAGCGTTGTTAACGGTGAGTTTTCAGGCTATCAAAGCAGCGGCTGCAAACCCGGTAAAAAGTTTGAGAAGCGAATAAATCCTGCTGTCCCGGTTCCTTAATATACAATCAACAAAAAAGCGCTCCGGGGTCTCAAGCCGGAGCGCAATTAATCAACTAAATTACTCAATCCCAAATGCCATATATTGGAGTATCAGGATCTATCTGTAATTCAAATACATGTATACTAAATGACAGAAATATCCCATTCATTTTTTAAATTTTTTCACAAAAAGGAGGAATAGTGAAAAGGGAGATAGGGTATTAGATTAAAAGGGACAAAAGTTTGCCTAAATGCGTACGAAGCAGGTTTATAGAAGTAGTAAATTGATTTTGTACAGTTTTTTGAGAAACATTCAATAATTCACTTATTTCACGGGTCGATAGGTCTTCACCAAATCTTAAACGAAACACCTCTCTTCGTTTCTCCGGCTGCATTTCAAGCCAGATGGCAATACACTCACGCAGTTCTTTTTCGTGAAAAATAGAATCCGCTTGCAGTGAAGAAATGGCTATACATTCAACAGGCTCCTCAAAACAGGTAATCTGTTTATTTTTTTTATATAATAAAAATACCTGGTAACGTGTTGAGGTGTGAAGATATGCGGCCAGGTTATCAATATTTTTATTCGCCCTTTTTATCCACAGATCAGCAAAAATATCCTGTATCACATCGGCACTTAGCTCATCGTCTTTTAACCTTTTGTAGCACTCGTTGTAAAGCTTACGCCAATAACGGTTATAAATTTCGTTAAAGGCGCCCTCGTTCCCCTCTTTCAAAAGATCGACCAATTCACAATCAGTATACACCTTGCGAGCTTCCATCCTGGCAAATAAACTATAGTTTAAATTAAGCTTAATTTATTTCTAAACTAAGTACCGGGCTATGCCCGTATATTTATTAGGTATAATCGGTAAAATTATCTGCAATAATAATCAAAGGCTAAATATGTTATACAATAATAAATAAAGTATTTTAAATGTATTACACTAAGTATACTTAATTGAGCAATATTTTTAACACAATACTCAGTTCATGAATAAGGAGAAATAATATCCTGATAAAAAATAATCCCGGGTAACCATCCCGGGATCAATCCAACATACTCCTAAATCAATCAACTAGTTTTAAATGAAAAGTTTTGAGTTATTACTTAATTGTCTTTAAAATCCACTATCGTCAAGGGCAAAGGTGTTTTTGCGGTCTTTCCATTTCCCTTTCGTGAAATCTGGGAATTCCAACGTTTTATTGCCTTCTTTAAGCGACTGTGTTGATAATGGTGAAATAACGCTCATGGTTACCGAATCGTAAACATCAATAGGTGTTTGTGTCTTTTGTTTTACAGCCTGTATAAAAGCATTAAATACAAACCAATCCATACCGCCGTGTCCTGCCCCTTCAGCTTCTTTCTCATACTTTTTCCATAGCGGGTGGTCATATTTTTCAAACCATACTTGTGCCGGATCCCATTCGTCATCATTTTTCGATTTGTGGTCGATATAAACAGACTGATTAACGTCCATCCAAAGCCCCTTAGTACCCTGTACCCTGAATCCTAATGAGTATGGGCGTGGCAAATGCGTATCATGCGACAATAACACAGTTTCACCATTTGCACAATTGATCATTGTAGTAGTAACATCTCCGTTTTTATAATTTATCTTGGCATTAGGGTTTCCCGGAGCAAGTTCTTCTACATAAGCAGCAAGCCCGCGCGCTTTTGAGCTGAACGAAACAAGGCTGGTAAAACGGTTGCCATGATTAATATCGGCATAATGCATTAACGGCCCGGCGCCGTGTGTTGGGTAAAGATCTCCATCCTGGTCAATATTAAATTGCGTTCTCCATTGTGCCTCACTTAAAGCTTTAGGGCCAAATTCAACCCCGCCGCCATAATATCTTTTACCATCGTTAAACAGAACGCCACGCAGGTTGTGCTGGTAACCTCCCTCCAGGTGTACTAATTCGCCGAATAAACCTTGCTTAACCATGTTTAAAGCCGCCATAACATCGCGGCGGTAGCAAACATTTTCAAGTGTCATGTAAGGGATCTTTGTACTTTCTGAAGTTTTAACAATATCCCAATGCTCTGCAACAGTTAAACCAGCAATTACTTCGCAGCCAACATATTTACCCGCTTTCATGGCATCAATAGCCTGCGGATGATGAAACTGCCATGGTGTAGCAATAATCACTGCATCAATATCTTTTCTTTCCAGCAGCTTTTTATAAGCATCAATACCGCCGGTATATTCTTGTGGAGCCGGTCTGCCTTTTTTAGCTATATATTCCCGGCATATTTTTAAAGATCTTTCCTGGGTGTCGCAGATAGCTACAATTTCTACATCATCACGCAAAACACCTTCCGAGATGTGGCTCATCCCCCGGGCGCCAACGCCTATGTAACCTAATTTTACCTTATCCTTTACTGAGGCAAACAGACTGCCTGTTGGCAGTATAGTTACCCCGGCAGCTACAATTGCCCCATTTTTTACAAAAGTTCTCCTGTCCATATGTTTATTATTTAGTTAGTGTTTGTTGTTTAGTGGTTCATAATTGCTGAGCTTTTAAGCATCACCGGCGAACAGCCACAGGCTTGATTTTATGCCCCCATACTGCGTAATAGCCAATAAAAATATAACTGGGTATCAATATCCAATAAGCTTCGCGCGGACTAAAAATGTCAGCAAGGTAACCGTATAGGTATGGTATCAATGCACCACCAGCTATGCCCATAATTAATAACGACGATCCTATTTTTGTAAACTTGCCCAATCCATTTATGGCCAGCGGCCATATTGCAGGCCACATTAATGCGTTGGCTAAGCCAAGCAATGCAATAAAAAATACTGATGTATAGCCATGTGTAAAAATTGCTGCCAATGAAAATATAACACCTAAAATTGCGGAGACCTTAAGCGCATTGCCCTGGCTAAAGTATTTGGGGATACATATTATGCCAACAATATAACCTACCAGCATACCTGTAAAAGTGCAGGTAGTGAAAAATTTCGCAGTAGCTAAAGGTATACCAATGCTTGATCCGTAACTGATAACTGAGTCGCCCGACAAAACTTCCACGCCAACATAAAAAAATATGGTCAGCACCCCCAGCAACAAATGAGGAAAGTTAAGTATACTGGTTTGAGTTGATACAGGCTGATTATCTGTTTTTTCTTCTTTGTCTGTATCAATTTCGGGAAGAGATGAAAAATAAACACCTATTGCTAAAATTATCAGTACAACTATAATAGCTATATAAGGCAAAATTACCCTGTGCGCCAGTCCGGTAAGGGCCACTTCCTTTTCGGCAGATGTCATTTTTAATAATTGTATTTTTAACTTATCAGCATCCTTTAGGGTAATGGCGCCTAATATTATTGGTGCAATAGCTCCTGCAACTTTGTTAAATATGCCCATTATGCTGATGCGCTTTGCAGCGCTTTCAACCGGGCCAAGTATGGTAATGTATGGATTTGATGCCGATTGTAAAACAGCAAGCCCTGCTCCCTGAACAAAAAGACCTGTCAAAAACAAACCGTAAACACGGGTTATGGCTGCAGGAATAAAAATAAGGGCGCCAAGGCCAATAATTACCAAACCTGCCGACATCCCATTTTTAAAGCCCATTTTTTTGAGCAATAGTGTAGAAGGGTAAGCCATTAATAAATAAGCTATATAAAACGCGGTAGCCACTAAATATGCTTCACGGTTATTTAGCTGACAGGCAATCTTTAAATAAGGGATAAGTACGGAATTGAGCCAGGTAATAAAGCCAAAAACAAAAAACAAAACGCCAATTATAAGAACAGGCCCTAAGCTTTTGTTAGCGCTTTGTTCTTTTTGGGTAGATAAAGGGTCGGACTGTAAGGTTTTACTCATAATGGCTTTTTAATTAATTACTATTAATACTTATGTTGCTATGAACTAAATATACAGTAATTCAATTTATCGAATGGTGAAATTATAGATCGCATTTGTAAAACTCCTCGTTTGAAGATTGAAATTATTGCGCAAACGTTTGATAACGATGCTTTGTAAACCAAAATTGAATATGAAAAGTTAATTGGTAGCATCATTATTAATAGCAAATTCAAAAATAGTACGGCTTTTAAACACCTTTCCGGCCTTTAATAAAGTGCCTGGGAAGTCTGCATGATTAGGCGCATCGGGATAATGTTGTGTTTCCAGGCAGATTCCACTCCGTGCAGGGTATGTTGCCCCCGACTTACCGGTTGATGTACCATCCAAAAAGTTACCTGCATAAATATGTACTGCAGGTTCTGTAGTAAAAACGTTTAACCGACGTTTACTCGCAGGCTCCCATAAGCTTGCGGCAAGCTTTAATTCGTCCGAATCGCTTTTTTTAACCACCCATGAATGATCATAACCATTGCTTAAAACCAATTGCGGATGCCCGGAATTGATCAGTTCACCAATGGCAGTTGGCTTTCTGAAATCGAACGGTGTATCAGCTACAGCAGTAACTACACCAGTTGGCACCTGCATAGCATTTACAGGCAAATAATCAGCCAATGGCAACATCATCTGATGGTTTAAAATAGAATTGTTATTGTGCCCCCCAAGATTAAAATAAGCATGCTGGGTTAAATTGATCAGGGTTGTTTTGTCTGTTGTTGCAGTAAAATCAACTATCAGTTGGTTTTGGTCATTCAGGGTATAAGTCACTTTCGTTACCAGGTTGCCGGGAAAGCCTTCTTCGCCGTCAGCACTCAGGTATTCCAACATTACACCGCTTCCTCTCCTGTCAGTAAAGGGTTTTGCATCCCAAACTTTCTTATTGAAGCCTTCCTTACCGCCATGATGGTGATACCCGCCTTCTTTAACCGTTAGCTGATACTCTTGCCAATCTATCTGTACTTTACCTCCCGCAATCCGGTTAGCATAACGGCCAACAATTGAGCCCATATAAAAAGGATCATTTATATAACCTGTTAAGCCATCATAGCCAAGTACTACATCTTCAAAGTTCCCATTGGCATCAGGAACGGATAAGGATTGAATAGTAGCACCGAAATTGGTAATTGAAATTTGTAAATCACTTGCATTTTTAAAGGTATAAAGGGATATTTCTTTTCCCTTCAGTTCTCCCCACGGTTTCGTTTCGATATTAGTTTTCATTGTGACAGGTTACTGTTTGAATATGGGCCTATTCCGGATGGTTACGATAACTGGTTATAATTTATCAAACAGATAATTGATTATTTTAATTCGGAAATGAAGTTAATGCTTATGCTTCAAATAAATGCGGTATAAAGGCAACGCAAACGTTTGTGCATACTAAAATCATTCAAAGCATTTTATAAAGTCTAAATTTACTACTCGTTTATAAACCTTTGGTCTCGGATTAACGACCACCACTATATTCTTAATAAATAAATGAAGAAAATACTTTTATCCATTGTTGCTGTTTTATACTTATCCCAATTATTTGGTCAGAAACCAACACCTGATCCTAAAATATTCTGGTCGGAGAACTTTAAAGCTGGAAAATTGCCCGAAGGCTGGAAAAATGTAGACAAGAGCGGGCAAAACCTGGAATGGATAGTTACCAATCAACCATATCCGGGTTCTTATCAATACCAGCAGCAAGCACCTCCCATTGCATCAAAAAGCCGGGGCTATCATTTACAGTTTCAGGCAGGATATTTTGTTGATGAAGATCAGCCTACATGGATAAAAAAAGGCTGGCATCCTGATACATGGATGCAAACCGGGAGTATAAACTGTGCGGGCAAATCATCTGTTATTTTACGTTTCCAGCAAACTTTCAGGTATAATAACGAATCGGCGGCACCTGGTGCAGGCTTATTTGTTGGTATAAGCACCGATGGTGAAAACTGGACTGATTATAATGTAAAGAACAACGCTCCTGCCGCTATGGATATGTTCACCCCTATAAATCAGGAGTTGAATATTACCAAGATAGCTGCTAATCAGCCTAAAGTTTATGTTCGTTTTTACTGGAAAGGATATTATAGTTGGTATTGGATGATTGATGATATTGAGCTGGCCGAAGCTTATAAAAGCGACCTTGCAATCGGGCGTTTAACATCGCATAATGAGGAAGAAAATACTTTTACAAAGACCGATGTTCTGGCTGTAACAGTTAAAAACAGCGGTACAGAAACAATTAAGTCCGGCTTTAAACTTCTTTGCACTATCGATGGGAAAAAAGAAATTTCGACTGATGTACCTGCAAGTGAAAAGGGTATAGCTCCCGGAGAAGAAGTTTCAGTAAAACTCCCACCAACAGACCTTACAGATCGCCCGGCGCATACTTTAAACTTCAACTTAAAGTATGATGCTGATGAAAAGCTATCGAACAATAAACTGCTTGTTAAAATAAACGCAAAAGAAACTAAAGTCGGCAACTTAACAGCTTTTAAAGCCAATGGCAATGAGTTTAATATTAACGCAGGCCTTACCGCTTTTAAGGTGATTTTTTATACCAATAATATTTTCAGGATATGGATGGCTCCTGATGGTGAATTTACCAATCCTGCAGGTAATGATATTGTAGTAAGCTATGCAGTTAAAAACCCGGCTGTAAGCAGTTCAGATAAAGGATCTTACTATCTGATTAAAGGTAAGGATGTTGCAGTAAGGGTTTACAAAATGCCTTTGCGTTTTGCCATGTACGATGCAACTAATACCAAATCAATATGGGAAGAAGCTGAACCTATGTCGTTTGGTGCACGCACTAAACAAATAATGAAACGTCAGCCTGATGAATATTTTTATGGCTGTGGTATGCAAAACGGCTATTTCTCTCACCGCGATAAAGATATCCTTATTGAAAAAGGCGGTGGCTGGGATGATGGCGGCAGGGCTAATCCGGCTCCATTCTATATGTCGACAGCTGGTTACGGCGCTTTCAGGAACACATTTGATGCCGGTAAATATTCATTTAAACAGAACTTGCAGTTCACACATAACGAAAACCGTTTCGATTGTTTCTACTTCTATGGCCCGTCATTAAAAAATATTCTGAATGAATATACCCAAATTACAGGCCGTCCATTTTTGATGCCACGCTGGGCATTAAGTATGGGCGATGCCAATTGCTATAACCGTGGCGCTAAAGGCGATGCAACCAAGAATTATACAGGATCGGGTATTACAGGCACTACTCCGGATGTAATTAAGCTGGTGGCCGATAAATATGTAGCTAATAATATGCCTCGTGGATGGATCTTACCGAATGATGGTTATGGCTGCGGGTATACCAAACTGGATTCGACCATTACTGAACTGCATAAACGCGGGTTTTATACAGGACTATGGACGGAAAATGGCGTTGAGAAAATTGCAAGAGAAGTTGGTCAATATGGATCGCGTGTAGCCAAGCTGGATGTTGCCTGGGTTGGGCCGGGATATAAATACGCATTAGATGGATGTAAAGCCGCATACAATGGAATTGAAAATAACAGCGATGCCCGTGGCTTTATATGGAGCGTAATGGGCTGGTCTGGTACACAAAGGTACTCCACTGTTTGGTCGGGTGACCAGAAGGGGAACTGGGAATATATAAGGTTCCATATACCTACCGTTATTGGCTCGGGCTTATCCGGGTTTAATGCAGCTACAGGTGATGTGGATGGTATTTTTGGTGGAAGCGATTCTACTTACGTACGCGATCTTCAATGGAAATGCTTTACCCCGGTTTTAATGGTAATGAGTGGCTGGGCTAAAAAAGATAAGCAACCCTATATTTATGGCGAACCATATACCTCTATCAACAGGAAATACCTGCAATTGAAAATGCGCCTCACACCTTACATGTATACCTATTGTGAAAAAGCATATGAAACAGGCGTACCAACCAGCAGGGCTATGGTGCTTGAATACCCTAAAGACAAGGCAACTTGGGATAAGAAAACGCAATATCAGTTTATGAATGGTGAATGGCTGCTTGTTGCACCAGTTTATAAAAGCGAGAGTAAAAGAGATAGTATTTATTTCCCCAAAGGCGACTGGTATGATTACTGGAATGGCAAGAAGATTGAAGGCGGCAACTGGTTGAACAATTATCCTGCGCCGTTGGAAAAACTTCCATTGTTTGTAAAAGCCGGGGCAATATTGCCTATGTATCCACGAATGAATTACGATGGAGAGAAGAAAACCGACAGCTTAACCTTTGAGATCTATCCATATAAAAAATCATCGTTTGATTTATATGAGGATGACGGGCTGACCCGCGAACATCGTAAAGGGGCCTTTACAAAAACCTTAATTGAAGTTGATGCAGGCAAAGATATTGCTATTAAAATTAATGCAGGGCGAGGCAATTTTAAGGGAAGGCATACAACAAGAGTATACCTGGTTGATCTTCATTCTAAAACAGCGCCAAAGGCAGTGCAGTTGAATGGGGGAGGATTAAAGATTTGCTCGTCGCAGCTTCAATTCGAAAAAGCAAAATCCGGATACTATTTTGATGCTAACGAAAAAGAAGGCATCATTCATATAAAAACCAATTATTTAAGCACCGCGAAAGCGCAGCAGCTTAAAATTGTTTTATAAGTTAAACTTAATCTGTCATTGCAGGCTATTGTGTTCCCGCAATGACAAGGTGATTTTTATTTTTATCTTTGGTGACAAGTAACTTTATAATAATGTCATTGAAGCCTGCAACTATTAAAGAGATTGCGCGGTTATTGGATATATCGGCGTCCACGGTTTCGAGGGCGCTTCACGATCATGCCAGTATCAGCCTAACAACCCGTGAAAAAGTGAAAAAGCTGGCTAAAGAGCTGAACTACGAACCTAACCAAACTGCTGTTTTTTTTCCAAAAAGGGAAAACCTACACCATTGGCGTTATTTTACCCGAACTATCAGAACATTTTTTTTCCTCTGCAATCAGTGCTATTGAAGATACTGCCTATAAGAAGAACTATACTGTGCTTTTAGCACAATCGCATGACGATGAGCAGCTGGAACAGCAGCTAGTTGAAAAAATGAAGAATCATAGAGTGGATGGTCTTTTGGTTTCGGTAACAAAAAATACTACCTCGTTTGAGCATTTTGAACGCTTAAAAGCATATAATATCCCTGTTGTTTTTTTCGACAGGATTCCGTCAATCTCAAGTGTACATTATGTTGCCTGCAATATGGAAACAGGTACTATTGAGGCTGTAAATTATCTTCTGAAAAAAGGTCATCGTGCTATAGGGATGATTAATGGGCCATCGGCTATGTTTTCAACCGGCGAACGGCGTGAAGGATACATAAAGGCAATGATCAGGAATCGGCTTAAGTTCGACCCTTCGCTTGTTGTTAACTGTAACCTTACAGAAGAAGGTACAAAAATAGCTTTTGATCAATTACTTGCCAACAAAAGAAAACCTACAGCTATTGTTACATTTAACGATTATATAGCCCTGTTTGCTATAAAACATGCCCGCGACCTCAACCTTAAAATTAACGGCGATATAGAATTTGTCAGCTATGCCAACCTGCCGCTTATCGGCTATCTTGAGGATATCTCCATGGCATCTGTCGAACAATTCCCTTATTTACAGGGCCAAAAAGCGACCGACATCCTGCTTGACCTTTTGGCCAGAAAAGATAATGGTATAGAAGACCAGGCTGCTTACTACAAAATTATTATCGAATCCCAACTTATAGAAAGCAGGAAACGATAATACTGTCCGAAAACTTTTGGTAGAAGGATTGCTTGTGCTTTTGTGGCTTTAAGCAGGCCTGATTTTGAAAATAAACCAAATTTTTGGCGATAATATTTATCGTTATTGATAATTATTAATCATAAGGAAAATATTCTTTAACCTATCATACTTATTGTGTAACTAATTGTATATGAGTGCGATATTCGGCAAATAATTTAAATCTTCACATTTATTTTTCAAAATATTGCTTAATATTGATTAATTTTTAGGAGCCGGCTGCAATATTTACTTAACCAGGGCTAACATCCATCTATTTACAATTTGATAATTATAATGTGCCAAACTGAATATTGTATGGCATGGCAAACTTATTACCACTAAAAAAGTATGATAAATTTTTACGTTCAACCATTTGAAAAATCAATAAACAAATACTTTAAGCACATTGCTATATTGCTGGCAATGTTTTTTTTAGCGGTATTGCCGTTTAAATCATTTTCTAATGTATCCGTACATACTTATGCTACCCCCCCAACCATAACAGCCGGTGCAGCAACTGGTACAATAATTTCTTGTGAAGGCACACCATCTGCCGATCCCAATATTCAGCAATTTACAGTTTCAGGGAGCGATTTAACAACTGATATTACTGCAACTGCACCAAATGGTTTTGAGGTGTCACTTACTTCAGCAAGCGGATATTCCGGAAATGTAACACTTACCCAGTCGGCAGGTTTAGTTAGTAATGTAGTAGTATATGTACGTTCATCAGCATCCGCAACAGGCAGTATTGCAGGAAATATAACCTTAAGTTCAACAGGTGCAACAGATCAGCTTGTTGCAGTGAACGGTACAATTAATGCCATACCATCGGTAACCTTGTCCACAATAACTCCTGTCAATACAACTGCAACTTCATTTGCGCTATCATACAGCAATGTGATTGGCTCTCCCGATCAATATTCAATTGTAGTGGCAGCTACTAACGCCATGCCTTCGTTTAGCCCGGTTAGTAATTTTTCGCTCAATGCCCCTAATCCTGTATCTGTAAATTTACCCATTACAACACCCGGTACTTATGATTTTATTTTAACGCTAAGAAACAGTGTTACCGGTTGTCTTTCGGCAAATATCCCTTTTTCGCTAACGGTAAATACGCCACCGCCGCCACCTACTATTACTGTAACAGGTACGCTTAACGCATTTAGCAGCTGTAATGGAAGTCCATCTGCAGAGCAAAGTTTTTTGGTTTCGGGAACTAATTTAACAGCCGATATGGTAATAACAGCGCCCACCGGTTACGAAATTACCAAAACCTCGGGCAGCAATTACAGCTCACAAATTACACTTACGCAAACAGGTGGTGTGGTGAGTGACCAGAATATTTATGTCCGTTTAACCTCCTCAGCGACAGGAACCCCATCAGGAAATATAGCTGTTAACTCAACAGGGGTAACCGAGCAGGATTTAATAGTAAACGGTACAGTTAATGATTTACCTGTTATAACTTTAGGTACAATTGCTCCGGTAGGAAGTATATCAACAACATTTGAGATCCCATATAGCGGGTTATCAAGCGGCAATTTTATCTATTATATTTCAACCGGGAGCATGGCTATGCCTGGTTTTAGTGCTGTAAATGGCTTTACACTTAATCCTACCCAGGTTTCGGTAAATATCCCAGCCAGTGCAGTAGGCGATTACGATTTTAATTTTACAATAGTAAATACTGCAACCGGTTGTACTTCTGCGGTTGTACCATTTACTTTAACGGTTTTATCGTCTGATGCAAGTCTTACGAGCCTTAGTACCAGTGCAAACTCGTTTAATCCGGTATTTAATAGTACGACAACAAATTATATTGCCAGTGTACCTAATGCAGCAACTTCCGTTACTATTACTCCAACCACTACTGATGCCAATGCAACAGTTACAGTAAACGGGGCATTACCATCAGATGCAGTTACGTTAACTGTTGGTGATAATGTTATCCCGGTTGTTGTAACTGCACAGGATGGCACTACAACGCAAACTTACAATGTAACGGTAACCCGCTTAAACGCCATACCAACAATTAGTTACAGCACCCCGCAAACCTATGCTACCTTTGCTTCAATTAGTCCGCTTACACCAACAAGCAGCAATGTAGATGCCCCGGGCTATAGTACAGTTCCGGCTATTATAGGCCCGGTTTTTTCGGCGCCTTCGGGTGTAGCACGCGATGCTGCCGGGAACGTATATGTTGCCGATGCTTTTGCAAATACGGTAACGAAAGTTCCTGTTGGAGGAGGGAGCCCCGTGATTATTGCATCGTCATTAAATAACCCCATTGGCGTGGCTGTTGATGCGTTGAACAATGTGTACATAGCCGATCATGGCAGTAACCAGATATTAAAAATTACTGGTGGCATTGGTTCACCTGCACCAGTAGGTTCAGGATTTAATCAGCCAACCGGAGTTGCTACAGATAAAGCAGGTAATATCTATGTGGCAGATTTTGGCAATAATGCAATAGTGAAGGTGGATGCAAGCGGAGCTTCCCAGGCA
Source organism: Bacteroidota bacterium (assembly GCA_013286325.1). Classification (GTDB taxonomy): domain Bacteria; phylum Bacteroidota; class Bacteroidia; order Sphingobacteriales; family Sphingobacteriaceae; genus Mucilaginibacter. Next base: position 16,246 of record JABDFZ010000005.1, read on the forward strand.
AATATAGGTTCTGGATTTTCTCAGCCATTTGGTGTTGCGCTTGATACTGCAGGTAACGTGTATGTTAGTGATGCAGGTAATCATGTTGTAAAAAAGATACCGGTTACCGGCGGAAATCCGGTTGTTATAGGAAGCTCATCCTCATTTATTTTTGCAGGAGGCATAGCAACAGATAATACAGGAAATGTATATGTAACAGATCAGCTTGCAAATACAGTAACCAAACTCCCTGCAGATAGCAGCTCCGCGGTTCCAATAGGGTCTGGCTTTAATCAGCCATTTGCTGTTGCATCTGATCCCGCCGGAAATGTATATATAGCTGATGGGGGTAACCATCTGGTAAAAGAGTATACAATATCAGGTGGATATTACGTAAGCCCGGCTTTACCGGCAGGGTTGGCTATTGATAATACTACAGGTATTATAAATGGTACACCTATTGCACTAAGCCCTGCAAAAGATTATACCGTAACAGCCTACAGTAGTGGAGGTAGCGCAGCAGCTACTGTGAATATAAAGGTTGTATCAACCGATGCTACCTTATATAACATGACATTAAGCCGGGGCGTGTTAAATCCAATTTTTAGTCCATGCACATTTAGTTACGCATCAGTGGTGCCAAACAGTACTTCAAGTATTACACTTACACCTCTGCTTGATGATTCTACCGCAACCGGCATTACCGTAAATGGTACAGCGGTTATCAGCGGTAATGCTTCGGGGTCAATTACGCTGAATATTGGCACTAATACCATCACTACCGAAGTAACAGCACAGGACGGAACCACTAAACTTACCTATACAGTTATAGTAACCCGATTGGGCCTGCCGCCTACCGTAAGTTATGCCACCCCGCAAAGTTATACCGTTAATACAGCCATTTCACCACTTATACCAACAAGCAATGGCGTAGGTGCTCCTGGCTACAGCAGTAATCCTATTGGTATAGGCTCCAGCACGTTTGCGCCAAATGCTGTGGCATTAGATGGCGCAGGCAATATTTACGTAGCCGATTATGGAAACAGCGCTGTTGAAAAGATACATAGGGATGGAAGTCCTGCGGATACTCTTGCTTCGGGCTTACTCGGCCCGTTTGCTATAGCTGCTGATGCTGCCGGCAATATATATTTTACTGAGCTTGGCACAAGTTCAGTAAAAAAGATACCAGTAGGTGGAGGTACCCCGGTTGTTATAGGCACAGGTTTTGGAGCACCTTACGGTATAGCGGCAGATAAAAACAGCAATGTTTACGTAACCGATTTTAGCCTTAATACAATAACCAAAATTCCAGTTAGTGGTTCCCCAGTCTCTTTAGGTTCGCATCTTGACGGGCCTTTTGGCATTGCTGTTGATACTTCCGGGTTTATTTATGTGGCCGATGAAAACCATCACAGGGTAAGAAAGATATCCGCTGATGGGTCTGTCCAGGTTACTATTGGCGGATCTTCATCATTTAGTTTTCCATCCGGTGTAGCCGTCGATGCTGCCGGCGATGTTTTTGTATCCGATTTGTTTAGTGGTATAGTGAGCATGATCCCGGCTGGTAGTAATACACCTGCCCAAATAGGCCCTGTTTTTGGCGACCCGCTTGCATTAGCAGCCGACCCGATGGGAAACCTATATATTGCCGATACATTTGATAATTTAATAAAGGAACTTCCGCTTGGAGGTGGTTATTTTGTAAGCCCGGCTTTACCAACCGGATTAAGCCTTGATGCTACTACCGGAACCATAAGCGGTACGCCAACAGCACTAACAGCTGCAGCAAATTATACCGTTACTGCTTATAACAGCGGCGGTGGTACTCCTGCCGTAGTAAATATCAAAATCGCAGCCGATGCTAACCTGGCAAACCTGGTATTAAACAGCGGCATTCTTTCACCCGTTTTTGATCCAGCTACTAAAACATATACAGCATCGGTGCCAAATGGCACTTCATCTGTTACGGTAACACCAACGCTGGCAGATGTGAGTGCTACGGTTACGGTAAATGGCATAGCTGCAACCAGTGGGAATCCCTCATCAGTCAACCTGAATGTTGGGCATAATACAATAACTACTGTTGTAACCGGGCAGGATGGAACAACTATTAATACCTACACTGTAGCAGTTACAAGACAAGCGGGCAATGCAACCCTTAGCTCAATAGACCTGAGTACCGGCACAGCCCTGATAGCATCAACGGGTCCAGCTAATGTAAACTATACCACATCTGTTAGCCCCGGCACCAGCATGTTAACGGTAACCCCTGTAACCCAGGATCCTCATGCAACGATAACTGTGAATGGAAGCCCGGTAACTTCGGGTAGCGCTTCAGGAGCAATAACATTGAGTACTGACCCATCTACCATTAATCTTGTAGTAACGGCACAGGATGGGGTGACTACCAGAAGCTACGCTATAAAAGTAATCAAGGCAGGCTCGAGCAATGCCACATTAAATACAATAGCGGTCAGTACGGGTACAGTCTTAAGCAGAGTAGGGGGGAGCCCGTTGAACTATACGACAACAGTAAGCAATGGAGTAAGCTCATTGAGCGTGATCCCGACAACATCGGATCAGACCGCTACGGTAACCGTAAACGGGAGCCCGACAGCCTCGGGGGCATTATCAGCGCCGATAGCACTGAATGTAGGGCCAACCACGATCACCACGGTAGTAACCTCACAGAGCGGTTATACGAAGACCTATACACTGACGGTGATCCGTTCCAGCTCGAGCAATGCTACGTTAAGCAATATTCAGATCAGCACCGGCACAGTACTGAATAAAGTAAACAACAGCCCGCTGAACTACAGCACCTCGGTAAGCAACAGCACGACCTCGCTGACCGTGACCCCGACTACTGCTGATGCAACCGCCACGGTAACGGTGAACGGCACAACGGTAAGCTCAGGCACCGCCTCGGGAGCCATCGCGCTGAACGTAGGGCCGACAGTGATCAATATGCATGTAACTGCAGAAGACGGTACCACCACGAAGGACTATACGATCACAGTTACCCGTACCGGATCAAGCAATGCCTTCCTGACCGCCTTATATACTATCCCGGTAACTCAGCTTACGAAAGTAGACGGTCCGAATTATATCGACTATACTACTTCAGTATCAAACGCTACCACCTCGGTAACACTTACCCCGGTAACGGCAGACAATACTGCCACAGTAACCATCAATGGTACCACGGTATCCTCAGGAACAGCCTTTGGGCCGATAGCGCTGAATGTAGGGGTGAATGCACCGATCGTAACGGTAGTAACCGCCCAGGACGGGACCACCACCCGGACGTATACGATCACGATCACCAGGGCACCATCGGCCAATGCCAACCTTGCCAGCCTTGTTCCAAGCTCAGGCACACTAAGCCCAACGTTTAAAACTGCTACCATGGCCTATACGGTAAATGTACCGAACGCCACCACTACCTTTAATGTAACACCAACCACGGCAGACAATACCGCAACGATCACGGTGAATGGTGCAGCCGTAACTTCAGGAACCGCCTCGGCTGACCAGAACCTGAATGTAGGGAACAATACCATCACTACTATAGTAACCGCACAGGATGGCACAACCATGCAAACCTATACGGTAACGGTAAACAGGAGGGGTTCGGGGGATGCAGGCCTGACCGCGATCTATCTGAGCACCGGTACAGCGCTGGCTACCACCACCGGAACAGCATATATCAACTACAGCACTTCGGTAAGTAATGGCACCACCTCACTGACGGTAACTCCGATAACCAGCGAGTCACATTCTATAGTAACGGTGAACGGCACCACGGTAGCTTCTGGGACAGCCTCAGGAGCGATAGATGTAACAGCCGACCCGACGCTGATCAACTTGTTGGTAACGGCACAGGACGGCACTACACGTACTTACTCGATAAAGGTGACTAAGGCAGGCTCAGGTAATGCAACGCTGAGCTCCATAGCGGTAAGCACGGGCACCACGCTGAACAAAGTAAGCGGCAGCCCGCTGAACTATACCACCTCGGTAAGCGCAGGCACCACCTCGCTGACAGTAACCCCGACGACAGCAGACAGCCACGCCACGGTAACGGTGAACGGCACAAGTGTAACCTCGGGAACAGCTTCAGCCAGTATAGACGTATCGGCAGACCCGACAGTGATCAATATGCATGTAACGGCAGAAGACGGAACTACCACCAAGGACTATACGATTACGGTAAACCATACCGGATCGAGCAATGCGACGTTAAGTGCGATCTACCTGAGTACAGGTGACCACCTGACCCGTACAGCAGGGACGAATAACTATACCGTATCGGTAGCCAATACCGTAAGTTCATTATCGATAACCGCGGTAACCTCTGATGTAAATGCAGCCCTGACCATCAACAGCACAGGAGCCACTTCGGGTACAGCGTTTGGCCCGATAACACTGAGTGTGGGTGACAATAACATCCCGATTTCGGTAACGGCACAGGATGGCACCACGATCAGGAACTACCTGGTAACGGTGAACAGGGCAGCCCCCACACCAGCCGCAGCTACGTACAGTGTAAACAAACCGGAAATTGACCCGATATTGAATGACCGGACGATCACAGTGCACCAGGGACTGTCGCCAAATGGGGACGGGATCAATGATGTGCTGATCATAACGAACATTGAGAAATTCCCTGAAAACAAGCTGAGCATCATGAATGCAGGCGGTACAGAAGTGTACCAGGTATCAGGTTATGACAATTCGAACAAAGTATTTGACGGGCACTCGAACAAAACCAATACCATGCAGCTGCCGGGCACCTACTTCTATCAATTGGAATAC
>JABDFZ010000005.1:21142-61190 GCA_013286325.1 Bacteroidota bacterium
CAGGTTATGACAATTCGAACAAAGTATTTGACGGGCACTCGAACAAAACCAATACCATGCAGCTGCCGGGCACCTACTTCTATCAATTGGAATACAAGGATAATGGAGAAACAAAATATAAAACAGGTTATATTGTAATGAAGTACTAAAGGAATAATAAGAATAAAAATGTAATAGTTTAAATAAAATTATTCTTACCTTTAATTCCCCTTATAATCAATCATTTACCTAATCCTGATTTTATGAGAAATTCATCACAATTTCCACGCAATTTATTTGCGCCGACTGACTTTATCTGCAGATTATGCCTTTTGGCTTTAATAGGGTTATTTTGTTTTAGCAACAATCTGTCGGCTAATGTTAAGCCAGTAACTGCTAACAAAAACAGGCATTTTAATAATATTAACGGTAAAACACACACTGCTGCGAAGCCGAACAGGCGCGGAACGTTTTCACCGCCCACAATAAGTTATAGTACACCGCAAATTTATTCTACAGGTACAGTAATTACCCCCCTCTTGCCATCAAGTAGTGGGGTGGCGGCCCCCGGCTATAACGGGGTGGCAAGTTTATCGGCAAGCCTCAACGAGCCTAATGGAGTAGCAGTAGATGCTGCCGGTAATGTTTATGTAGCTGATTATGGTAATAACCTGGTGAAAAAAATACCTGTGGGTGGAGGTGCCCCGGTAAATATCGGCTCTGGTTTTAACCATCCTACAGGTTTAGCTGTCGATGTTGCAGGCAATGTATATGTATCCGAAGCAGATAATAACCTGGTAAAAAAGTTACCTTTTGGAAGCAGTACCCCGGTAAGTATAGGCTCCAGTTTAGGGTTTAATCAACCTGTTGGTTTAGCAGTTGATGCTGCTCGTAACTTATATATAGCGGATTATGGTAACAATGACGTAAAAGAACTGCCAGTTAGTGGCAGTCCGCTAACCCTATATCACGGTTTTTTTAGTCACCCGCAGGGCGTAGCAGTTGATGCAGCTGGGAATGTGTTTGTGGCTGATCATGATGATAATGCGATTAAGGAGATCCCATTGGCAGGAGGTGGCCCTATAACCGTAATTTCGGGCATCAACAATCCAGTAGCCGTAGCATTGGATGCTTCAGGCAATATATATACCATTAGCGATAACGTATTGGTAAAAAAATTTCCCCCTGGGGGGGGAACAGGTGTTACCTTATCCAGTTCCCTTCTTCCTGTTGCTTTAGCGGTTGATGGTGCGGGTGTTGTATATGTAACTGACGGAGGCAATAACGTAGTTGCCAGAATTGCCCCAGTTGGCGGGTATTATATAAGCCCTGCCTTACCTGCCGGGCTAAGTATTGATAATACTACCGGCGCAATAAGTGGTACGCCAATAGCAGCAAGCCCGGCTACTAATTATACCATAACTGCTTACAATAGCGATGGCGCAAGCCAGGCAACTTTAAATATCGAGATTAATCTTTTACCACCAGCCATTAGCTACAGTAGTCCGCAAACCTACAAGACTTTCACAACAATTGCCCCATTAACGCCAACAAGCAGCAATGTTGCAGCATGGGGTTATAGCAGCAGCACAATTACAGTGGGTACTGGCTTCAGCAAGCCAACCGGTGTGGCAGTAGATGCTGCCGGTAATATTTATGTAGCCGATGAGGTAACCAATTTGGTTAAAAAAATTCCATCCGGAGGCGGCAGTCCGGTTATATATGCGTCAGGGTTTAATCAGCCAGAGGGATTAGCGCTTGATGCTGCTGGGAATTTATACGTATGTGATAAGAGCAACAACGCAGTAAAAAAAATACCTGCCGGTGGCGGCAGCCCGGTAACTATAGGTTCGGGATTTAACCAGCCTACAGGGGTGGCAGTTGATCTTGCAGGTAATATTTATGTAATTAATTCGGGAAACAAGATATTAAATGAAATCCTTGCAGTTGACGGGAGTATTATTACTGTACCAGCCGGAGTCCTAAATCCAATGAGTGTGGCTGTGGATAATAATGGTAATACGTATGCAACCGAGAATCAACCCCAGTTACAGGGGGTGGTGGCTTACAACTCCATCACAAAAACCTATACAACCCTGGCCCACAATTTAATTACCCCTATTAACGGCTTAACAATTGACGGAAATGGTAATTTATATGTGAGCGATCCGGGGATTAATATGGTCTATAAAATTGCAGGTATTTCACAAACAAACCAAAACCAATCTATGGCTATTGGGTCTGACTTTAATGCCCCGGCAGGTATTGCAGTTGATGCTGAAGGCAATGTTTACGTAGCAGATGCAGGCACTGGTTCGATAAAAAAAATAGTACCAACAGGCGGCTACTATATAACCCCTGCTTTGCCTTCAGGCCTTAGTATTGATAATACATCTGGCGTTATCAGTGGTACGCCAACAGCGCCAAACCCGGCAACAAATTATACCATTACCGCTTATAACGACGCTGGTAACGCCCAGGCTACTGTAAATATAAAAGTTAATGTACTCCCTAAGCCTACCCTCAGTTATAGTACACCTCAAACTTATAGCAGGTCCACTCCAATTACACCGCTTATACCAACAAGTACAGATGTAGCCAGGACACCCGGAAATTATACCTATTATAATTTATTTAGTCTTGCCCGGCCGGGTCCCTATGTCACAAATGGTGTCGCCCTGGATACTGCGGGTACTTTATATATGACCGGCCCACTGGGTACTATACAAAAATTTAATCCCGGAGATTCGGGACCGACAATAATAGCAACCGGGTTCAATCAGCCTGCCGCGTTGGCGGTTGATGTGGCCGGCAATATTTATGTAGCCGACCGTGGCAATGGCGCAATAAAGAAGATACCTGCAGGTGGAGGCCCTACGGTAACAGTGCATACGGGATTTCCATCCCCGGTAGGTGTAGCAGTTGATGCAGCAGGCAATATTTATGTAGCTGATGATGAAGATAATGTAATAGTAAAAATCCCGGCAGACGGAGGAAACTGGGTTAGATTAGGCTCTGGCTTTTTGCGCCCAAGCTCTGTAGCGGTTGATGCTGCAGGGAATATATATGTTGCTGAGCCCGGCAGTTATAAGATAAAGATGATCCCGGCTGCAGGCGGTGACCCGGTTGTAATATCGACGCAATATGTGAACAACATAACATTGGATACTTATGGGAACATATATGCCTCTTTGTATGATAGTGAAAATATAATCAGTTTCCCCCCTGGTGGTGGTGCCCCGGTAACTTTAGATGGCAAAAACGAAGGTGGTGGTGCTCCATGTCAAATGGCGGTTGACAAGTCAGGTAATATATATTTCAATAATGGTATTGCAGCCCAGTCTCCTGGAATTGCAGAGTTAAAAATACCTACAGGGGGGTATGCCATAAATCGTCCCTTACCAACCGGCCTTAATTTTGATACCTCAACCGGCGTTATCAGTGGTGCGCCAACAATAGCAAGCCCGGCAACAGATTATGTTATCAGCGGCTATAATCGGGTTGGTGTTGCTACAGCCGTTTTAAACATTACGGTCGATAGTCTGGCGGCCCCGGTTATCAGTTACAGCAGCCCTAAAATCTATAGCAGCGGTACAGCCATTGCTTCCCTTACACCAACAAGCAACGGGGTATCTCCGCATGGTTATAACAATAATCCCGTTATTTTAGGGAACTATCCCGGAGGTAATGGGCGGGCAATAGCTGTAGATGCTGCAGGCAATATGTATATCACCAATCCAGGTAATTTAAATCATGTGCAAAAAATCCCAGCAGGCGGTGGTGCTCCGGTTAGTATCAGCGCCGGATATAGTGCTAATATTAGTGGTATTGCAGTAGATGCTACAGGAAATGTATATATCGCTGACCGGGCAGCTACGGTAATAAAAAAAGTCTCAGCTGGCGGTGGCAGCACTATCTCTTTAGGTTCGGGCTTTGTTAACCCTTCAGGCGTAGCGGTAGATGCTGCCGGAAATTTATACATAGCCGATATGGGTAATAATGCTGTAAAGATGATCCCCGTTGGTGGTGGTGCACCTGTTGCTTTAGGTTCGGGCTTCAACGCGCCGACAGGTGTAGCTGTTGATGGAAGCGGTAATGTATACGTTGCCGATAATGGAAACAATGCAATAAAAATGATCCCTTCTGGTGGAGGTAGTACTGTTACAATAAGTACAGCTTTTAGTGCCCCGCTTGCAATAGCTATTGATGGGGCGGGGAATATATTTGTAGCTAACAGTAACCCGTCTGAAATAAAATATATTCCTTCTGGTGGCGGGGCGCCTGTTGGCTTGTCTGTTTTTTCTACCGGTTATCTCACTGCTGGTATTACTGTAGATAATAAAGGGAATTTTTATTTTAGCAACGGCGATACTATTTATAAAATGCTGCCGGCTGGTGGTTATTATATAGGCCCGTTTTTACCTCCGGGGTTAAAATTTGACTCGGGCACAGGCACAATTACTGGTACGCCAAAGGCAGGCAGTGCTGCAACAAATTATACTGTTACTGCTTATAGCGTAAACAGTATAAGCGCTACCGCTACAATAAATATTGCTGTAAAATCAGCCGATGCCAGCTTAAGTTCAGTGTACGTAAGTACGGGGACGGCTTTAGTTCCATCATCCGGAGCTGCAGCTGTAAATTATACAACTTCGGTAAGCTCATCCACTACCTCTATAACAGTAACCCCAGTTACAAAAGACCCGGCTGCTACAGTCACGGTTAATGGCGTTGCAGTTGCCAGCGGCTCGGCTTCGGCCCCGATAACATTGACCGGCAGTTCCACAACTATTAATATGCTGGTAACCGCATCCGATGGGGCTACTACACGCTCATATTCAATTATTGTAAACAAAACAGGCTCGAGCAATGCAACGATAAGCGCTTTATATTTAAGCACCGGATCCATATTAAACAAGGTAGCAGGCAGCCCGTTGAATTATACGTCATCTGTGAGTGCTTCCACTACTTCGTTAACTGTAACACCCGTAACTGCAGATGCTACGGCTACTGTTACCGTAAATGGCAACCCGGTTACAAGCGGTTCTCCTTCGGCACCGATAACGCTTAGTACTGGCCCGACTACCATAAGTGTAGTAGTAACGGCGCAGGATGGTACAACAACCAAAACTTATTCCATCGTTGTAAGCAGGACAGGATCGAATAATGCCTCGTTAAAAGAAATTCATTTTAGGAATGGTGCACCATTTAACAGAGTAACAGGCGACCCTTTGCGGTTCACAGCTTCAGTGCCTTCGGGCACTATTTTCACAGCATTTACTGCAATAACTACCGATCCAAATGCTACTTTATCAATTAACGGCTCTCCAATGCTACCTGATCATGACGCTTCTGCCTTCACTATTCCTTTAAGTGCGGGCGATAATACGATCAGCGTTATTGTAACGGCACAAGATGGCTTTACTTCTAAAACTTATTTTGTAATTATTATCGTGTTACCCCCCATACCAGCTGCGGCGACGTACAGTGTAAACAAACCGGAAGTTGACCCGATATTGAATGACCGGACGATCACAGTGCACCAGGGACTGTCGCCGAATGGGGACGGGATCAATGATGTGCTGATCATAACGAACATTGAGAAATTCCCGGAAAACAAGCTGAGCATCATGAATGCAGGCGGTACAGAAGTGTACCAGGTAGCAGGTTATGACAATTCGAACAAAGTATTTGACGGGCACTCGAACAAAACCAATACCATGCAGCTGCCGGGCACCTACTTCTATCAATTGGAATACAAGGATAATGGAGAAACAAAATATAAAACAGGTTATATTGTAATGAAGTACTAAATTTACGTATGACTAAAAGAGGAATATTATTCATCCTGGTATTAATTTTTATAGGTAAAGCCCAGGCGCAGACATCAGCCTTCAGCTATACCCAATATGCAGACAACCTGACCCCGCTTAATCCGGCCTACTCACTGCTGGACAAAGCGGGTTCGCTCAATACAATGGCCCGCAAACAATTTGTGGGGATCAACGGTGCACCGACCAGCTTGCTGATCAACGCCAATTTCCCGATTGCCTCGATCAACGGGTCGGCAGGGTTGATCGTGCTGAATGACCAGATAGCAGTAGAACGGCAGACAGAAGTAAATGCCTATTTTGCAAAAGCGATCCAGCTGGGGGAGAATGACTACCTGGCGGTATCGTTAAATGCAGGGCTGAAGAACTATGTAGCCAACTATTCCTCACTGGCTGACTCGGACCCGGAGTTTGCCAATGATATCAGGCAGACCAAACCCAATATTGGCTTTGGGGTGATGTACTTTACCGACTGGTATTACATCGGGGTATCGGTACCGGAACTGACGATCACCAGTTTGGGCACAGCCTCGGTACAGAACAATACCAATTTTGTAAACCATTACTACTTTGCAGGAGCCTTGCTGACGGATGTGAGTGAAGACATCAAGTTCAAACCCTCGGTACTACTGTCGTATGCAAAGGGCACCCCGGTACGGACGGACCTGACAGGCACGTTTTATATGAAAGAAGTACTGGGCCTGGGCTTGGGTTACCATGTAAGCAGCCAGCTGGCAGGAATCCTGACGGTGAATGTAGACCAGTTCCATATCGGGTACAGCTACCAGTTTGGCACCTCATCGAATAACCTGGGCGGTTTCAATACGGCGACACATGAAGTTACGCTTGGCTACAGATTCGGCAGCGGTGCAGGCAAGGCAAAACTGTTATAATCAACCAGGACCAAACATTAACCATAATAACAAAAGGGCAGCTTTCTTTAATTGAGAAACCTGCCCTTTTTTGTTTGGTTGCCGCGTTACAAATTTCTACTTTAGGCGCTTAAAGCCTCATACCCTACAAATGAAAATACATTTTAAAGCTACCTGTTTAATTTTTTTAATTTTATCTGCATCTGCTCTTAAATCTGCTGCACAGCAAGCGGATAACAGATATCCTATTATACCATACCCAACTTCGTTAACTCCTGAAGCTGGTAATTTCACAATAACCCCGGTTACGACAATTGTTTTGCATGGTAATCGGCTATTTAAAAATGAAGCCGCGGCACTTAATGGGTTCTTTATAAACAGCTTTGGTAAACCGCTGAATAAGGGTTTAACGGGTAGTAAACATGCTATCGTACTAAAATATGACGAACGTATTAAAGCAGATGAAGGTTACAAACTTGTTATAACACCACAATGGGTTACCCTTTCGGCCAGAACTACAACCGGAATGTTTATGGCTGTGCAAACCATCAGGCAATTGCTCCCTGTCCAGGCTGAAAAGCCTAATGCTATTCAGCTGAAAAAATTAACATTACCGGCAGTTACAATTAATGACGAACCTGCCTATGCCTGGCGTGGTATGCACCTTGATGTATCAAGGCATTTCTTTTCAATAGCCTATCTTAAAAAGTTTATTGATGTAATGGCCCTGTACAAATTCAATAAATTTCACCTGCATTTAACAGACGATCAGGGTTGGAGGATAGAAATAAAAAAGTATCCGAAACTAACCGAAAACGGTGCCTGGAGAACATTCAATAACCAGGACTCAGCTTGTATGAAGCGTGCTGTGGATAACCCTGATTTTACCATCGACCCTGAACACATCATCCAAAAAGATGGCAAAACGCTTTATGGTGGTTTTTATACGCAGGCTGAGATGAAGGCGCTGGTAGCCTACGCCGCTACTAAACACATCGATATCATCCCTGAAATTGATATGCCGGGCCACATGATGGCAGCGATTAATCAATATCCTTATTTAAGCTGCGATGGTAAAAGTGGTTTCGGTACGTTGTTTTCTACTCCTATATGCCCATGTTTACCATCAACATTTCAATTTGCACAGGACGTTTACAGTGAGATAATGGATATATTTCCAAGCAAGTACATCCATATTGGGGGAGATGAAGTTGATCGGTCACTTTGGGCAAAATCCGACGAATGCAAGGCACTGATGCAAAGGGAGGGATTAAAAAATACTGCAGAGCTGCAAAGCTATTTCATTAATAATATGGAAAAATTTTTTAATTCGAAGGGCCGAAAGCTAATAGGATGGGACGAGGTATTGGAAGGTGGCATCAGCAAAACAGCAATAGTGATGTACTGGCGGTCGTGGGTGCCGAAAGCCCCGGTTGAAGCAGCCAGGAATGGTAATAAAGTAATTATGACGCCGGGTAATCCTTTATATTTTGATGCTTTTCCTGATAAAAATTCAATACCGAATGTATATAATTTCAACATTATCCCGGCGGGATTGACCGATGCAGAAGCTAAAAATATTATAGGTGCGCAGGCTAATATCTGGACTGAAAACATACCCTCAGAAAAACGGGCTGATTATATGTATATGCCGAGAATGACGGCATTAGCAGAAGTGCTTTGGACACATCATCAGGATTACAATTCGTATCTAAAACGTCTTAGTTTACACTATAACAGGCTGGATGTTTTAAATGTGCACTATCGTTTGCCTGATCTTTCTGGCTTTGTGGCTTCAAACGTATTTACAGACCAGGATACACTTTCGATTAAAAAACCATTGGATGATCTGACAATCAGATATACAACTAACGGAACACTGCCTAATGTAAGCTCAACTGTTTTAGATAGGCCCCTCGTTATCAACAAGCCATTATTGGTACGTGTGGCAGCATTCAGACCTGGTGGTTCCATGGGTGATGTATATGATCTGAGCTATCAAAAACAAAGCCTTGCTGAACCTGAGATGGTAAACACAATCAGCAATGGATTGATTTGCAAAGAGTACAAAGCTTATTTTAAGCAAACCACAGCAATGCCCGATACAAAACCGGATGTCACAATAAAAGTGAATGATATTGTAGTACCAAAGGAATTGGAAGCCCCGAGCTTTGGCTTAAAATATCGCGGTTATATTGATGTGCCCACCGATGGTATTTACAGCTTTTACCTTACTTGTGATGATGGCGGTGTGCTTAAAATTGCAAACAGGCTGGTTGTTGATAATGACGGGAACCACTCGGCAATTGAAAAGAACGGACAAGTTGCGCTAAAAAAAGGTTTACACAACTTTGTTCTTGACTTTATTGAAGGAGGAGGCGGTTATACTTTGAAACTGAAATATAGCCTGAACGGATCAGAACCACGGGAGATTCCGGCGCAGTGGTTTAAAAATTAGGTTATACAACTTCGATAGTTATTATTGCATCGTTTTGTTTAATGCCAAACGGGATAGCTTCAAGACCGGGTACAAAATTGAATGCCCGTTTTTTAGTTGTAGGTAATAATTCGAGCTTGCAATTAGCATTGATTTTTAACATGGCTGATCCTTTATCTATCTCAGCCGAATTGCCGTTGAGCTTTACTTCTTCGGTAGATTTGGAGATAATTGGCAGTATGATTTTTACATCAGAATGCACAGTTTTATCGTACTGAAATTGAATGGTTACCTTTTTATCCGAGAATATGTAATCTACACGGCATTTTATTTCACCCGATGACGGGCTTTGCTGATCCCTGTTAACCAGTTTCGACCATGTTTTTACCCTTATCGTATCACTTGTGTTTTCAACCTCTATTTTTGCCGCCAGATCGCTGATATTCATATACAATGAATTATCAGTTTTTAACTCAATACGAGGTGTAAGTGGCATTGACAGTAGATCAGTATCCGGCTGCATATTATTAACCTCGATCAATTGATATTCGTTCATGCTTGCAGCTAAGATTGGTCCGGTTTTTTCATGCCAGAGCATAGTTATAGCGCCGCCAGTGGCATGGCCGTTTTTGTCTTTATATTCCCTGTCGTATCCAGTTATAGTAGCCCGGTATTTTCCTTTGGCTATCAACCAGGTTTGTATATCGTTAAAAAAGCGTGCTCCATAAGCTGCTTCCCGAGGCAGCGTTATTGTTCGTACCGGTGTTTTTGGCTTGATATGCTGATGATCGAGTATGGTAGTTAATGCCTTGATGTGGCAAAAAGTATGATGTACACAAGCCGGAACCTGGTGCGAAACATAGTGCGGCCCTCCGTATAGCAAACCATCTTTTGTACATTGCTGCAAAAGTTGGGTGTTTTTAAGCGCTGCCTTGTAAAACCGGGGATCATGATCGGCTAACAGGGTATAAGCGGCCTGACAACCATCACTGGTCCTGCTGCCCCAATAAGTCCATTTAAAGTTACGGGTACCCCAACTGTTATCCCAGCCGCCATCAGGAAGCATAAACTCCAGATGGGTTTTTAAACTGCGGATAACGGCAGTCAAAACTTCGTCGTCATTAGTTAACTTGCTGTAAAGCACCAGTGAAGGCAGCGACTCCTCTACATTATATCCTAAATCGACAGAAAAACAACCTTTAGGGCTGGGTTTATCATAGGGGCCGCCTTCGCCGGATATAAAGCCATCTTTCGGGGTGATAAATGGCAAAGCATTATGCGCTAATTCCCTGCCTTTGGTTTTAAATTTTGGAATATCGAGCAATGTACCCAGAAGCGATAAAGCATACGAACCAGATATAGGATAATTGATGTTTCCGTAATTAATTGAAAAGTTGTTGTAAATAAAATCTCCCGCCTTTCTGAGGCGTTCGATAACCTCGTTTTTAAATTTGGTACCAGCTAATTCGCCATGATTTTTTAACATTTCAGCAAGGCCGATGGTGGTAAATACAGTTATTCCCTTCCATGCACCTTTAACAGGTTCGTTCAACCATGAGCCATCGGGTTGGCTTACCCTGTTCTCCATCCAGTGGTATAATAGCATTGCTGAGTCGATATACCTTGAATCTTTTGTTTGTTCGGCAAGACGAAAGAAGGGGTAAATTGCATCGGCGCACCTGCCGTGTACTATTTTATCAGCCGGGCAAAAGATACCTCCATAATTATTAACGTCCGCTTTATCTGTAACCTGCAAAGCAATAAGTGCTTTGGCCCATTGCCGTGTCAGTTGCTCGCTTAAGGAATACAAATCATCCTGGTCATCCGCCAGATCAAATGCCAAACTACCAGCAAATGGAATGGCACTAAGCCCTATCGCACTTGTTTTAATAAAAGTTCTCCTTGATAATGGCATAATTATCTGTTAACTACGGGTAATCCTTTACTTATTTTGTCTTTGCGCAACAAAGCCTCCAGGTAATAATAATCAGCATAAATTATGGGTACATCAATTTCACTTTTGGCGGGTTTGTGACCTATGCTGTGCAATAATAAAAAGCCTTTGTCCCTGCCACTTTTGGCCTGATAATGCTGTGTTAAACTTTTAACTATTTTATCTGCTGTAGCTTTATAGGTTTTGCTGTTTGTGCTGTAACTGCTTAATTCATACAAGGCAGATGCCGTTATTGAAGCAGCTGATACATCCTTTGGCGCGTTCGGTATCGCTGGGTCATTATAATCCCAAAAAGGAACAAGGTCTTCAGGAAGGTGAGGGTTGCTGAGGATGAATTTGGCTATCTTTTCTGCCTGTTCCAGGTATATTTTGTTTTTGGTTTCCCGGTAACACATGGTATACCCGTACAGACCCCATGCCTGCCCACGCGCCCATGCAGATTCATCGGCGTAGCCCTGTGCGGTTTGCTTGCGTATCACTTTCCCTGTTTCAGGATCATAGTCTACAACATGATATGAACTGTAATCATTCCTGAAATGATTTTTTAAAGCCGTATTGGCATGAGCAATGGCAACTTTATAAAAAGTTGAATCGCCGCTTAACCGGGTGGCTTCAAAAAGCAATTCCAGGTTCATCATGTTATCAATTATAACCGGGAATTTCCATCCATTACGATTATTCCACGATTTTATCGACCCAACTATCGGATTAAACCGGGTTGTTAAGGTCCTGGCGGCCTCTATAATTACACTTTTATAATGAGGATCATTAGTGAGGCGATAACCGGTGCCAAAACTGCAATAAACCTTAAACCCCACGTCATGCGAGTCTGCATTATCTTTTTCACGTTCCTCGTCAGCGGTAAATTTCCTGGCTAATGCAAGCCATTTAGCGTCTTTAGTATATTCATATAAAAACCAAAGCTCGCCGGGAAAAAAGCCGCTGCACCAGTCTTTTGAAGAGATGATCACCAGATTGCCACCGGAGTTAATTGTGCGTGGCATTACCAGATCTGCTTTCGTTGTACTGGCTTTGGCCGAATCCACATTCCTGAGCATTAAAGCAGTTTGCTTTTCAGCAAAAGCGAATGCCTGGTGAATATCGATTTGAGCAAAACCCGTCAGCGAAAAGAAAATTAATAAAATAAAGATGCTGGAGATTTTGTAATTCATAAGTAAGCAGGGTCGAGATGTTCTATGAAGATCACGTGTTTTAACTGGTTATAAATTCAATATTACAAGTATTCAATTGCATAAAGCACGGTGTATCAATTAAAATTTGCGAAAACGTTTTAGTAATTAAATCTCTTGCCTGTAAAATGGATGTGAAATATAATTACCTGGTAATGAATGCCTTTTTACAACGTTTTCGTAGAAAAATACCTGTATTCTCTTTTTAATTATTAGTGATAGTTGTAAAATTGTTTAATACCCCTCTATAGATCCAAAAGACCCGATAAGATTATTATTAGAGCATTTTTTAAAAGATTATGGTCTGCTCAAAATCACTTTATGAGATTGATGATTTTGCGTACTAAGTAAGCTGCATCAGCGGGAGCCATATTCTTTTTCTTTCTAATACTTCCAGAACTCCTTCTGAAAATATATGTATCAGGAATGATGTAGCCCCTGTCGCAAAAAAATGTGTATTTTTATTTTCTCAAAAATTTCTTGAGTAAGTATAAATTAAAGATAAGTGAGTACCTATGAATTTTAATGCTATTACTATTAGCGACATTGCCAGAGCATTAAATCTTTCTGCTTCAACTGTTTCAAAAGCTCTTAACGATAGTTACGAGATAAGCGAAAAAACAAAGAAACTGGTTTTAGAATATGCCAGGGATAATAATTATCGGCCTAATCCAATAGCCCAAAGCTTAAAGAAGGGCAGGAGCAAATCGATAGGTATTGTTGTTTCTACGATTGATAACCAATTTTTTTCGCAGGTAATAAACGGTATCGAATCTGTTGCTTACAGCGAAGGATATAACGTTATTATTACTCAAACTCATGAGTCTTTCGAACTGGAAGTGATGAATGTAAATCATCTTACCTATCGTTCTATAGACGGACTTTTGATATCGCTTTCTACAGAAACACAGAACGTAGAACATTTGCAAAAACTGCATAACCAAGGCCTTCCTATTGTTTTTTTCGACAGGGTGAGCGATGCCATAGATACGCATAAAGTAACAGCTGATAATTTTAAAGGAGCTTATGATGCAACATGGCACTTGTTAAATTCGGGGTACAAAAACATTGCCCATATTACCAGCCCTGCCCACACCTCAATTACGAGGGAGCGTTTTGCAGGGTATAAAAAGGCATTACAGGATAAGGGTATAGCAATAAATGAGAATTTTATTAAATACTGCAAACATGGCGGCAAAGATGTGGCTGAAACTGAGGCTGCACTTAACGAACTATTGACCCTTAAAGAAAAGCCCGATGCCATCTTTACTGCTTCTGACAGGATAACAACAACGGTGCTTTCTATTTTGCGTAAATTAAAAGTAAACATTCCTAATGAGGTAGCTTTAATTGGCTTTACTAATACTGCTTTAGCCGATGTATTAAATCCGCCGTTAAGTGCAGTTTATCAGCCAGCGTTTGAAATGGGCATAAAAGCAACCCAAATGTTGCTCAGCATAATTAAAAGTAAACGCCCGGTTACCGAGTTTGAAAATGTTGTGCTGCCTACAGAGCTGTTTATAAGAGAATCAACCCTCCGGACTATTTAACCTTATAATGCGTATATGTGGTAAAGCCCAAAAATGTCCTGTCGTTTGGCACGCCAATGGGGGCTGCAAGTTCTCTTAAAGATTTCATGTTAGTTGTTTTATAATATTTATAAGCTACCTCAACACCCGGGAAAACAGGGCTGGTGGTTGAACAATAGTTACAGCCTGTACCCTGATCATACGCGCTTCTCATAAAATCGTATCCTGCGCTGATGCGGTTTGATAAAGCTGAATAAAGAGAGTTATCGCCTTGTATATGGGCAATTTCAGCAGCATATGTTAAGCCGGTTAGCGAATATTGATAATGCACACAGTCATGACGTTTGCAAAGCTCATACATGGTGCCATCGGCAAGTATAACCTTTGGGAAAACATCGTTAATAATGTCGACCCCACTTTTATATATCCCTGCATCATCCAAAAAAACGCCAATAGCCATTTTTGCGTATCCAGCCGAAACATTCCAGTTGTTATTATACCCTAAGCCTTGTACATAGCTGATGTAATTGTCATTTACATTGTTCAGGTAACTTTTAAACTGATTAATATCAGCATCAGCCCAACCTGCTGACACCCCTTTAACCTTGTAATACCTTATTATTTCGGCAGCAGCAACAAAACTTGGAGTAGTCCACGATGCTTCAAGCCCTGGTTGATGGGCATTTTGTTTGCTATCCATAAGGTCGTAGTTTTTAAAATGATACGCCCATCCGTTCAAAATGCCTATTGCTTGTTTTGCGTAGGTAATGTCCCCGGTTCTGGCCCAGCATAAAGCAATTGCATAAACTAATTCAGCATCGGCCCTGATCTGGTTTTTAGATGGGGTGGTAGCGCCATTCGAGCCAACAACTACTGTAACAGGAAATGAAACGGGGTAGGTACGGTCTTTAATAAAATCAAGAACTTTTTGATAGGATGCCAGGCGGCTGGTATCGCCTTTATTAGCTTCTGATGCGATGAGGTTAAGGCTTGCTTTTGTATTTATAACACCGGGGTGTACAAATGTTGTGGCAGTTATAGTATTCAAATGGCTTTCCATAGTAGTTCCTTTGTAAATTCCGCTTTTTTGATGATTTCCGAAAAAAAATATAACTGGGATAATGAGACATAGATACGATAACCTGTAGGAAAGACTTTGATACTTCATATTTAAAATTTGATTTTAGGCACCCCTGTAAAGCACGTGATTATATAATTTAAAAAGATAGATGGAATTCAAAGTTCAGTTAACCGTGCGAATAAAACAAGGACTGTATACGAATACGATGTAGTACTAATTTAGTGTTTGTAGTAAACATTCGAAGTATTTGTAAGCAATGATGTTATCACGACTGATTTATTTTTCACGTTTTTTAATTGTGTTCAAGATATCGCTGCGATAAGTTCACTTTGCTTTTCATTCGTATATTTTTAAACACCCTTCGTATATCAGTTCCCTCTAAGGCGGATGAGCGGGGTTAATTTAGCTCTATAAATTATCAGCTAATATTAACACTGCCATGTTATGATAAACAGATACAAGATCATATTGCTTTCAATAACATTTGTTTGCTTTATTTCCGCCTGTACAAAAGAAGGCCTGCAAGGGCCTGAAGGTCAGCCCGGAACAACAGGCCCACAAGGGGCACAGGGAGTTGCCGGGCCAGTAGGGCCATCCGGGAAAGACGGTTCAGTTATTTACAGCGGTACTGGTGTACCTCCTGCAACAACAGGAAGTGTGGGTGATTATTACCTTGATCGTTCTACTGGTAGCCTCTACGGCCCTAAAACTTCAACAGGTTGGGGTACGGCACTGTCACTTACTGGCCAGCAAGGGCAGACAGGTGCAACCGGCGCTACTGGCGCAACCGGTCCACAAGGACCAACAGGCGCTACCGGCTCACAAGGAGCTACTGGTGCCACAGGGCCACAAGGGCCAACTGGACCTAAGGGTTCAACCGGTGCAACAGGTGCTACCGGAGCCACTGGGGCGACAGGCGCAACAGGCCCCCAAGGAGCAACCGGTCCAACCGGAGCTACAGGACCACAGGGGCCAGCGGGTTCTCAAGGTGCTACCGGAGCAAACGGTGCACAAGGGGCTGCCGGAGCAGCGGGCAGTCAGATATACAGTTCAACAGGCGCACCTAATGCAGCCTTTGGTAATATTGGTGATTATTATCTCGACAAAACAAGCTTACAATTATACGGACCGAAATCAGCCTCGGGATGGGGAGTGCCAGTGTTACTGCGCGGTGCACAAGGCCCTCAGGGTCCTGTTGGGCCAGCAGGAGCTGATGGAAGTATTATTTATAGTGGATTAGGTGCACCCGATCCAACCCTTGGAACAAATGGTGATTATTACTTTAACAAGAGCGCAGGTACGCTTTATGGCCCTAAAACATCCTCAGGCTGGGGTACATCAACTTCATTAGTCGGTCCGACAGGTGCAACGGGTGCTACAGGTGCAACTGGTCTGCAAGGATCTACCGGGGCAACAGGATCTACTGGTGCCAATGGAACTAATGGCACAAACGGCAGTAAAATAATTAGCGGTACAACTGCACCAACAACAGCATTGGGTACTAATGGTGATTATTATTTGAATAAAGCCACCTATGATTTTTACGGTCCAAAAACCGCATCGGGCTGGGGAATACCTATTACACTAATGGGAGCACAGGGAACAGCCGGGCCAACTGGGCCGGCTGGTGCTGATGGTAGCGTTATTTATAGCGGTGCCGGTGCTCCGGTTGCTACTATAGGTAACATTGGCGATTACTACTTTGCCACAACAGCTGTTTTGTTCTATGGCCCTAAAACATCTTCAGGCTGGGGTACCGGAACTTCATTAAAAGGCACCAACGGAACAAATGGAACCAATGGCAGCAACGGCGCAAATGGGGCAAACGGAAGTAATGGCACCAACGGGTCATCCGTACTAAGCGGTACAGGTGTTCCGGCAAGTACGGTTGGCAATAATGGGGATTTCTATATAGATCTTTCGACTTATAAAATTTACGGACCAAAAGCCAGCGGTGCATGGGGCGCCGGGACATCATTAAAAGGGCCTGCGGGAGCAAATGGCAATGCCAATGTGCTTGCTTTTGAAACTGCCGACGGGAGTACCTTCTCATGGAACTTTGGGGCTTTTGATAATTCAGGTGGCGACAACCTTGATTACCTTGAAATGAACCGTAATGGGCTAAATGATACTACAACTTTTTTCAATATCCCCGCATCAGCAGTTGCAGCAGCTAAAACCGGTACAATAGCAGTTTTTTTACGCGATACAGGAACAACTACATGGCAGCCAGTACCTTTTAGTACCGGCAACGGCGCTAATGTGCTGAACTATAACTTTAAATTAACAACAACTGCCACTACCGCCTATGTACGGATTTCCCTCACTTATAATCAAAATATTAGTTTCATAGCTACTGATAAAGTGAGGATAGTAATTATCCCTGTGAGTAGTACAGGTGTGCTGGCTGTGGCTCCGCGCGGGCCTGCAGCTATGCAGCAAACCATGCGGAAACTCAACTTAAAAGACACCGATTTTAAAAAGCTGAAATAAGGGTGCGCCGCTTAGCGGCGGCACATCCTTATAATCTTACCTCACCTGGCCAAAAAACATGAAACGGATAATTATAGGGTGCTTTCTTCTCCTTAACTTATTGCTCTTGCATAGGGTTGTACGTGCACAGGATGTTGGACAATTAGCCAATCAAAAACCCTTTGATATTTCGGGAGTTTTTGGGGTTGGCATTGGTACTTATAATTCCAACGGTATTGAACCCGGGGAGCATAATTTTTCTTATTTATTTAATGGCGCCCCGGTTGTATCCATTTATGGTGTAAGTTTTCCGTTCAGCATAGTAGTGAGTGATCAGCAGCGTGGTTTCAGGCAGCCATTTAATCAATATGGCATCAGTCCTACTTATAAATGGATCACGGTTCATGCTGGCTGGCAAAGTGTACAGTTTTCGCAGTTTACACTGGCTGGATATGATATTTTAGGTGGCGGTGTTGAGCTTAATCCGGGTAAACTCAGGTTCGGGTTTATTTATGGGCGATTTAATAAGGCCATTGAAGAAACCTCAACTCAACCATTATCTTTTCAAACCCCAGCTTATAAAAGAACGGGTTATAGTGCAAAACTTGGTTACGGCACCTCAAATAATCATGTTGATTTGGTGATGCTGAATGCCAGGGATGACGAACACTCGTTAAAAACCCCACCGTCTGATCTTGCACCTGCCGAAAACCTGGTGATAGGCTTGGTATCGAAATTTACTTTTTTAAAGCATTTTGTTTGGGATGTTGATGTAGCAGGGAGTATTTATACCCGTAATAAACTGGATGATACGATTGCCAACCTGGAACTGAACAAGTTTGATTTTATCAAAAAAATGATAACGCTGAATAGTTCTACCCAATTGCTCACAGCCGGGCAAACCAGTTTGGGGTATCAGCAAAAAAACTATACTATCGGCTTGCAATACCGGAGGGTTGACCCGGATTATAAGTCGATGGGCGCCTATTACTTCGAAACGGATGTTGCCAATTATACCATACAGGGAGCAGTAAGGCTATTAACAAATCAATTACAGCTTACAGGCAGCCTTGGTTTTCAGAATGATAATTTAAGGCATGATAAGGCTTATACTTCACACCGTGACATCAGTTCGTTAGGCGTCTCTTTTAATAAGGCCAAATATGGTATTGATATAAGGTACTCAAATTACGGAATTACGCAGGACAGGGGGCTTAATCCCATAATAGATACTTTCCGTGTAGCGCGTACCAACTATAACGTAAATGCTTTATTAAGATACAGCATGGGCGATAGTTTAATAACGCACAGTTTTGTATTGGTTGGCAACGTACAATCGTTGGTCGATCTGAACCATTTTACATCAGGACAAAACGGGAGCAACAGCAAAACCGGGAACTTATCGTATCAGCTTGGATTTACAAAATCGGCATTAACACTCAGTACAAACTTTAATTATACCGTAGCTGATATTGCCATGCTGCATACCATACTTTACGGGCCATCGCTCGGGATAAATAAACAATTGTCGCAGGGTAAAATGGGACTTAGTGCATCTGTAAGCTACCAGTTGCAGGATAATAATCATATAAACGCAGGCAATATTTTTAACGGCACGCTAAACGGCTCGTACCGTTTTTCAAAACGCGATGGCGCAAATGTTACACTATCATACCTGAAAAGTAATTCGAAGGATGTTACGCTGCCGTCATTCAACGAAATCAGGTCATCATTCAATCTAACACATTCCTTTTAAGGCCATGCTATATAACCAGGATATTATGAAAAGGCAAATGGAACAGGGTAAAAAATTAAAAATGGGGGTTGCAATTTTGCTGATAACCATTGTAATAACGCTGGCTAATTTAGGGGCGATGGCGCAAAGCGTAAATATTACTGTTAATATCATTCCGCCATATTCTCCTTACTATTCAGATTATTCAGGCAAAAACGCTAATAAAGTGTTCTTGATCCTTCAAAATCTGACCAATGCCCAACTTAAAATAAAACTTGCCGGAAACCTGGACGGTAATAACGGGATCCATATTTCTACCTATTCCAACTATGTGCCATTGCAACCTATTGTATTAAATGCACACGAAACCAGGCAATTAAGCGGTACTGCTTTGAAGGATATATTCGACCTCAATGCATTAAGCGTCAGTGGGGTCGATAAGGGTAAACTGGCGCTTACTTCACAATTGCCTGAAGGTAATTATAGTTTCTGTATCCAGGCGCTGGATTATGGCACCAGGCGTTTACTGTCAGCAACTGCCCCATTAGGTTGTACAAGCATTGATATTGTATATCCTGAGGCTCCTGTTTTGATCAATCCGCAGCCATTCGCCCAGGTACCGGTAATTACGCCTCAGATGATAACTTTTAACTGGTTAAACCCAGGCATTGTACCATTGGGCACACAGTACAAAATTGAAATGGCTGAAATGCCTGATGTTCCTGCCGATCCGAATCAAATATTAAACGCAACATCGCTACCCATGCTTTCACAAACGGTTACTGGCTTTAGCTACTTGTATAACATTGCCAACCTGGGTTTAACCCCCGGAAAAAAATATGCATGGCGGGTTACCTCTTTTGATCCATCGGGAAGAGTACTGTTTCATAATAAAGGCGTAAGTGCAGCAGCAATATTTGTATATGGGCAGAGTAACCAAAGCCCGTTGTTTGCAACTAACACACCAAGCCAAGATAATCCGTTAAGTATAATTACTCCTGATTGCAGCACAGGAACAGGTAAAGTTATTATAGGCCCGCACAGCAACCTTAGCTTAAATTGGTTATGGAAGGAACAGATTGACAGTATGACCATGTTTGGCTTGCTGGATACCAATATTTTAAAACATTATACCAGACACAGAACCGCAGCTGGTAGTGAACCTATTGCTGCTTATAAAATAGAGATAGTAAGAGTAGGGAATAAAAAGAATAACCTGCGAGGATCGGGAGTAAGTTCATATTCCTTACAGGTGAAAGCTCCTTTGCAAAATGTTTCATTAAGTGAGGCTGATGTGATAAAGGCTGGCCTTGCGCCCGGGCAAAGTTATAAGCTTGTAGTGGCAGCAGTTAATAACTTTGGTAAAATAATCAGCAAGACCGAATCATGCACCTGGCTGCTTGAAAATGAAAAAAACTCGCAGATACCAAAACTGAATATCAGCGGCCATTTGATGTATTCGTTTGATAAATCGCTTCTTCATAATGCAAATAATGCCAATATCTCCCTTCAAATTGTTAATGAGCCCAAACCAAAAATACTGGGCATAAAATCGGGGAATAAAACTTATCCAATGGTGCAGTTTGACCCAACAAAAGATATTGCTTCGGTCACTACGGATAGCCATGGAAATTTTACAGCGCAAATAAATCAGGCGCCCACAGATACCGGAAAAAAATATATTTTACTGCGTATTAACAGCGCTTATTATCAATTGCCTGCTGACAATATCAACGTAACTATACCCAAGTTAACAGCGGCCAACAATGGTGCGGCTTCGGGGTTAAGTTATACGCAGGATACCTTAAGACTGGGCGATATAAAAACACAGGTGTATAATTATACGCTTACAGTTACCATGCAAAAAGGCTTTAGCGGCGGTATAACCAAACAGCAATGGAAAGATGATTTCAACCTCGACCCAAATTCATACAACGGAAGTAGCCTGGTTGATACCGTTTCGATAGATTCGAAATCGGTTGTCGAAGCAGGTTTACCTGTAAGCCTTTATAGAAAAGTGAAGGCAGCCGATATACCTTTTTATGAGGGTGATATAACGGAAAACTCAACAGTAGCACAAGGGAAATCTTTAAAAGGAGCGGAGACACCATCGCACGGATCTACTTATATTAAAGTAGCCGACGGGGTTACAGGCGTTATTACGGATGCCAATAAACAGCCGCAAACGGTTGTGGTATTTAATAACCTGGTTTGCAATTTCGGTATCGATGATGAATATTTTATAAAAGCTACCTTATCTGCAACAGATACTTTAGGGAGCAGCACAAGCGATGTAGCAGCACCTGAACAACAGTTTTCTTATTCGCCAGCTAATTTTAACTGGCAAACCACACACTATAATGCATCGGTAGTATACAGGCTTATTTCAAAAAAGCCGCCAACCTCGCATGTTAAAGGCAAGTTATTGTACCAATGGCCAAGCGCTCCGGGTGTATTGCATCCTTACGCAAACCGGCATATTACTGTAAAAATGCATGCCACACTTAATGCCGATGATTATAGCAATGTTGGTTTTCCGACAACCAATTGCCAGTTCTATCCGGAAGCTCTTTATGAAGTAGTTAAGCTTCCTGATGGTAGTACCTATAACCGCTCCTTACCTAATTATAAGGATGGGACAATAGTTGCAACCGGGACTACCGACGCTAATGGAAATTTCGATATTGAAATTTTAGCGCTCACAGAAATGGGGCAGATTAATATAGTCGGGAAAAAACTGAGCAATACACCACAAGGCCCCACCTGTAGTGAGAAGCAAGCTACTTTTCAGAGGGGTAACTCGCAAATGATTAAAGACAAAGCTAAAACCGGAGATGCAGGCATAGTTACGGGTAACCTTGAACAGGAGTTTGAAAATTCTTTTGGCGACCCAAATCAGAAGATGGAAGGAAACGGTGAAAACGGCAGTTATGGAGACGGAATATTTTTCGGCAGTGGCGGCGGATCGATGGGCTTTAGCAGTAAAAATGGTAAACAGGGAGGTGATTTTGGAATTAATTTTCTAACAGGGAATGGTTCATCTCAATTTTCTGTTCAAAATGCAAACGGCGGATTAACTTACCAGGTAGCTAATAATGATACCTATGTAAATACATTACTAAACAGCCTTTTCGGGGCTAATTTGGGACCTGGCCCTGGTGGTTTAAATAATGCAGGCGACCAATTGAAAAATGCCGCACAGGATCAGAGCAAAGGTTTAGGCCCGAATGCAGATGATGATCAAGTTGTTGAAGACCAGAATACCGGAGTGATGGGCAGATATTTCTCGCTCGAAGGATTGCCTACCCTGGTAAAAACAAACAATAGCCAGGCAAATACTCCCGATAATTTTGTGGTACAGCCTTTTCAAACTGTCGATCTCGGCACGCTGCTCACTAATGTTGACGAGATTAAGGGCTCGATTAATGTTTATGTGCTAAATGGGGATTATTCAGCACTGAATGGTGCAAAAGTGGTGGTTTTCAGAACTGTTGCAGCTAAAGCTGCCGATCCAAAATTTGATGGTGAGGGGTCTGTAAATCATCCAATCAAACCATTGCTTAGTCCGAATTTTGGCAGCAGCGCCACCTACACCAAAAGTGTAGCGAAACAAGGCAGTGACTATGGAATGATTGTTAAAGAAGGTTATCAGCAAGAAAGCTATCAGTATACTGATCCGGTAGAGTGGGTGATTGATGTGCCATTATCAATAAGCAAGGGCTCAAGACCTGACCAGGGTGTTATTGATCTGAGCAATTTACGCCTTGCATCCAATGGGGCATATTCATTACAAATTACACCAAATGCAGAAAATTCCGGAGGCTCATTTCAACCACTCATGGTATCGTTACCTATAGAAAACAGTATAGATTATTCGTATGATGGCTATATGCCGGACGAGGCATTTATCAGCAACAACATATACGGCACACAGGTTATAGGAACGCAAAACAAAACCTCGCAATTACCATATCAGGATGATAACGGTATTTATGTAAGCGTGGCGCCAAGCCGCATAGCAGGCAGGGTAATGGATAAGTCGAGCAGCAGGGGGCTTAAAAACGCACAGGTTACCCTGGAGATTTATACCGGAACTAGCAGCACAACCCCATCACAGACCAAAACAATGAGCACTGTTGATACCAGCGGGTATTTTGAGGTTAATCAAAACCAGTTCCCGGGTTTTAATTGGAAGGATAATGATCATGTGCGCATTACCGCATCCGCCTATGGTTACCAGAATTCCGCTCCTCCTCCAATAAAAGGAACTATAAATTTAAATAGTCTGCCCATATTAACGGCTAATGGCAGTAAGGTTTACCAGGAAATATTGCTAAACCCTGCGGCCACCATAACAGGTACTATTGTTAACGAAAGCAGCCAGGTAGTAGACTCGTATATTATGCGGGACGACTCTACGCTTTATAGCAACAACGACCTTAAAAAAGGGATTCCGGTTACATCAAATACAGCACATGTTATTAAAATCTTTCCTAAAGATGTTGGTTATTTTGATACAACCTTAAACGTAACTACAGGCGTAGGGACAACTGCTTTGAACCAGGTTATGCTTTACCGCCGCAAACACCGTATGGAGTTTCATATTGCAAGTAATGGGATCGCCGCTTTTCAACTCAATACTTTAAAAGTTATTATAAATAATGAGGCAGCAAAAAGTGCATGGGTTGGAGCAGACGGAGTAGCCAAAATTGATTTTGAAAACATTTCGGTAAATAATTATACCGTTCAGGTGGCAGATGTTACCAATGGCGGATATGTACCTAAAATATTCAACTTAAAAAATGAGGAAAGCCGACAGCCAATCATCTATAATGTTATCATAGAAAAAGGTGCGACAGTTACAGGGATAGTAACTATGGATAACAAGCCAGTAGGTAATGCTAAGGTTTACATTGACTTTAGTACAGGCACAGCATCGGCATACCAAAACCGGGATAAAAATAGCGACCCTGTACCACTGTTTGAAACGCGTAGCAAAGCAAATGGCAGTTATACGCTCACTGGTATTCCGGTAAGTGATGGTAACAGCGTAAAGATACATGCTACGCTCGATACAGCATTTACAGTTAATGGTGCAGAAGGTACTATTGCGATACAGAATAAAAAAGGAACAGGTGATTTAGTACTTACCCGCTTTGATGGCCCCAATATAACCAGTGTATGGGGTTACCCGCTTTCGGTGGAGAAAATGGAAAGGGTTGATAACTTTACTGTTAAGGTAACAGGGATTATTGATCTTGGGAAAAATAACTCATCGTTTACCTGGTTAAACCCCGATAATAAGATCAGGATAAATAAAGTGGTTTTTACAGGCAGCCAGCAATACAATGCTTATAAAGCCGAGCCTAAAATTGCTATAGTACCATTGGATGGTGTAACATCCATCAAAATGAAATTTTTGGATAAATACAATGTAGTTCTGCAAGGTGGGCAATCCTCTGATGATGTAGAGCCGCTGGCATTGGAGAAAGATGGAAGTGGGGGTGCAGTATTTGCAAGGGTAAGCATTACCGACAACTCTTTTAACTTTCCGTCGTCATACCTCAGTTTTGACAAGACCGGGCCGTTTTATCTTTCAGAACTACAACCTGGGTCCAATGGACAACACGCTACAATGATAAAAGCATTGTACAATACAGGCTCCTCAAATAATGCAACTCAACAAACAAGATCTGGCGGAAATCAGTCGGCAATAGCTGGGGCTAAAGCTAATACACCATTATACAATTTATCCGATGCGGCAGGCAATGCTTTGCAATTCAGCTTTATTGGCTTTAATACTGTAGCAAATCCCATATCTTCATTTGTTGACGTTTCGGGTAAGTTCCATTTGGATGCGACCTTAAGTGGAAAAGTACCAAACAGCACCCCGGGCGATATAGACATCCACATAAAAGATTTGGTGCTTGATGGCGATTCCATTCGTACCAGTAAAGGTGTTGATGCTATTACGGTTAACCTGCAAACCTGGAAACTATTGGTAAACAACTGGGTGGTCGATCCTAAACTTGGAGGCATTTACTCTACAAATAGCGTTATTAAAACAGGTGTTTTAGATATCCCGGTAAAAACATTCAAC
Organism: Bacteroidota bacterium; assembly: GCA_013286325.1. GTDB lineage: Bacteria > Bacteroidota > Bacteroidia > Sphingobacteriales > Sphingobacteriaceae > Mucilaginibacter. The sequence continues at coordinate 46,323 of JABDFZ010000005.1, forward strand.
CTTCGCAGCGATTTGTTTGTGGTTAAGGATTTTGATTTAAGTAATGTATCGTTAGGCGGGGGGCTGGTAAATTTAACCGGGATTGATAACACGAATGCCCACCTGGTTTTTGATGAAGCCTGTGGCAGCGATCATGGTAAACATTGGCGCTTTTCGTCGAGCGCAGTACCAGGTGGCGCCGCAGCGCACATTCCGTTACCTGCTGTTGGTGGCATAACCCCTGCAAAAACACTCGATGTTGATTATTTTCAATTGGTAAGCTTTAATAACGAGAATATCATCAGCCTTTCGGGGGCATCGGATGGGATGAAGTTATATAATAACAACAGGTTCACCTTTTACCCTTCATCAATAACAAGTGATATCAACTCATTTACGCTTGGCGGGCAGGCAGCTTTTGATGTACCCCGACTTACCAATACAGCCTTCAATCTTACTTACACCAAAAGCAATGGGAACTTTACAGTTACGCCGGGCGCATTTAAGTTGAATTTTGAGGGAAAAGGATATGTTCAATACTCAAACGATCAAACCAAGAGTATAACTTATGATAATAACACCAGTTTTATAAGCGGCTCGGTTGTTGAACCGAATAAAATTAATTCAATCCCATGTGTTCTTTCATTCGGTAATAATGATCCCGGGACTATTACATTAAATCAGGGGTATAACATTAACCTCGATGGCCCCGGAGAAGCTACACCGCAAAACTTAACCATAACGGTTGATAATAAGCTGCCCAATTATGCTAACGGAATGCATGTTGAAGCAGCAACCAACGATTGGAGTACACTCAAATTCGCCGGGTTAATGAACGATCCAAAATCGGGCACTATGGTTGTGCAAAAGCCAACCTATAATTTTGAAGTATTGGGCGATGTAACTGCAAGTTCATCAGGTGTATCTATGGATCAGGTGAATACACCTCTTGGAGATGTGGCAATGACCTACGATTTCCCAAGCAAAACACTACATGGTAGCCTCCACATGAACCAGGTTGATTTTGGCGGTAAAAAATTCTCCGGCGATGTGCAACTAACGTTTAGCCCGCATGGCATGCTATTACTTGGGGCAGGCTCTTTAAACACCGGTACTTTATTGGTAGATGGCTTTGGCACATTTAATATCGGTCTGCTTTTTGGCAACACAAGTTTAACACAGGACAATATAAACACCGTTACCCAATACAGTATTGCAGGCCAAACCAAATGCTGGCTGAGCGATAACAGCCAAAACTTTAAAGGCTTTTTTTTAGATGGGGGTTATGATATAATAAGCGAGCACGATGGCTTTGATATTGGCATTGCTTCGGTATATTTTAACGCTACTTTGGGCGTGGAAGCATCGATAGGGGCAAACTTTAATACCAAAAATTTTATGGCCCTGGTTGGAGCACATGGTGATGTTGATGCCGGGCTTAGCGCCATAACAGGTACTTCAATATCAGGAGGGGTAAAGGCACACTTAACGGCAGAGGCCACTTACAGTAAACAAGGCTTTGGAATAAACGGCGACGCCGGGGTTATGGTAAACTTCCAGGTGTGCCAGTATATACCGGTTTATGGCACAAAGTGCCTTAGTGCCAGTAAGGGGGCCAGTGTTAAGTTTGGAACCGGCGGCGGCAAAAAAACATACTTTACTTTTAGTTTAGGTAAGGACGATGGTACAGTACAGTGTTCAAATAATGTGAATAAGTAATAGTTATGAAGATGCAATTTACTACAATGGCAAATAAGATAACAGTGTTTACATGCCTGTTAACCTTTTGGATGATACAGGCGAATGCACAAAAAAATACCATTACTGCACTTGCTGGCCATAAAGGTATCTGGGTGGTGTGCGGCGATGCATTGCCCAAGAATTTCTCCTATACCCTATTCCGCAAAAAGGCAAATGCTGATTGGGTTAAGATAGCTAGCATTAACTTCCCGGCATCGAAAGATGCATTGCAGGCAGGGTATCTGAATGCGTTACGCGTGTCGGGGAATGGCATAACTTCACTGTCGGACGAAAGGCTCAATGCATTATGGGACAGGCTTACTTCGCCGGTATCCGCAAATTCTCCTGTAGAGATAGGGGAAGATTATGCTTTACGCCAGGCATCGGGAACAGCATGGTACGACGCAGGCGCAGACAGCGCGGTAAACTATACCTACAAAGTGCAGTTCATTGACCCTAAAAAGAAGGAACCCATAGAGTTTTTAAGCAATAACGCAATTTGGCCGGGTCGTAAATTTCAGGCCGATATTAAGCCATTATTAGTAAAACCAACGCGCGCTGGGCTGTATGCTGAATTTGAAATTGCAGATAAAGGACACATGACTACCTGCAAAATTTACCGCAGGTATTATTTACGCAGTGACTATGAGGAAATTAATGTAAGGCCCATATTTACAACGCGCAACGGAAAACTGATATTACTATTTAATGATGAAACAGCAGTTGAAAAAGTCCCTTATGCTTATATGGTTCTTCCATTAGATGCTGCAGGTAACCCGGGCGATTTTTCACCTGAGATAAAGGCATTTGATGTTCCTCAAAAATCAATAGCTCCGTCGGTTGTTAACTTTAGAGCTAAATCGGCAGAGGCAGAAAAAGCAGTGCGGCTATCTTGGAAATTTGTAAGTAATAAGAATATTGTTTCGGTAAATGTATACAAGGGGCTAAGGTATGATGGTAAATACATGAAAATTGCCACACTTGGCCCAAATGATACCACTTACTTTGATCATAATGTAAAACCTATTGAAACCTATTATTATACTGTGGTATTAAACGGCACCTATGAACAGTCGCCCGCATCGCCCCGGATACCCGGTATTTTAAAGGCAATTAATAAAAATTTATTCCCGCCACAGGATATCAGGTTATTTCAAAAAGACAATATGGTGAGGCTCTTCTGGAAGAAAAATGAAACTGATACCAGGGCCTATTATGTATATCGCGGAACCGGTAAAGCTAAAATACAACAGGTTGGGCCGGTTATTATTACCGATAGCAGTGTTGTAGCCTTTACGGATACTTTACCACAAGTTAGCACCCCAACTATCTTTACCTATTTCATTGCTGATGAAAATACATCGTATGCAATAAGCCCTTTATCGGCAGGCCTGGTAGCTTATGCGCAACCACCTTTGCCTATACCTTATGAGTTAAATGTAAGGCGAACAGCAGGTAATAAAGCTTTACTTTTATGGCCAAACCTACAGCGTGAATCATCGACTGTAACAGGCTATATGCTTTACCGCAGGATAGTGGATAATAAAGGCAAAGAGGTTGAAGCAATAAAACCTCTATGGTTAAAGCCACTCGCCGCCGCTATTAATCAATATACCGATACCACTACCGCAATAGCAGGCAATACGTATTATTACAGCCTACGCTCGACGGGCGATAATGGTTCACAAAGCCCGGCCAGTTTGGAAGCAGGTTTTAAAATAGATGATGACAGGCCCAATCCTGCATCGAACGTGCGGATTTTTGCAGCAGGCAATGCAATTGAACTAAGATGGGACAACCCGATGGGGGACAAAGTGAAGACCATAAAAATATTACGGGCCCTGCAAGGAAAAAAGCCACAGGAAATTGTACAGCTAAACCCAGGTAGCGAAAAGTATACAGATAAAGATGTTGTAGCCGGGGGCATATATTATTACAGCTTTATTGTTCAAAATGATAAGGGAAAATTAAGCAGTGCAACCCCACTGCTGGGGATCCATCTTTAAGTCAAACTGCTAAATATTATATTATTGTAGTAAATTGATTTTTCTTTTAAGTAATTTAGGTTGCTCTTAGTGATATGCAGCAATCTGAATGGAGGTAATAAGTAGTTTTATTATTGATGACGATGAATTAGACAGGCTCGCCATTGAAGCCCATCTGGAACAATACCCATATATTAAATTGGAAGGGAGCTTTGCCAGCCCCTTTGAATGCCTTGAACTTATCCGGAAAAAAAATATAAAACTGCTATTCCTGGATATTGACATGCCCGGGATTAACGGGATTGATTTTTTAAACTCTCTTGAAAATCCACCGCTTTGTATATTTATTACATCGCATCCTGAATACGCTTTAGAAGGTTTTGAAACCCACGCCCTTGATTATCTGCTAAAACCTGTTAAAATTGACCGTTTTGACCGCTCGATAAAACGTGCGAGAGAGTTTTTACAGATTAAAAATAAGGCGCTTTTGTACGATGTACATTTTGCAGACGATTTTTTAACTATTAAGGAGAGCTATGATCTTATCCAGATAAAAATAAGTGACATTATTTACCTGGAGGCATTAAAAGATTATACCAAGGTAATAACGCCACAAAAAACGTATCTCACCCTATCAAATCTCAAGAATTTTTTTGAAAAACTGCCCGGTAACCGCTTTTTGCGCATTCACCGCAGCTTTGCTGTATCCATCAATCAGATAAAAAAAATGGAACAAAATGAGTTGCTGGTGAGCAAAGTTCGTTTGCCAGTGGGGCGCACATTCAGGAACGAAGTAAATCAATATTTAAGAAGTAATCAGTAATCAATATGCAAAAACAGCTACTTTTTATTGTATTCTTAATTTTATTGAACACTCTTGCCCATGCCCAGCTGCCCGACTTGAAAAGATACCCAAAACAGGTAGATAAAATAAGGGCAGCAAAGACGTTTTGTTCGAAAATGTTAAAAATTGAACGGTATGACAGCCTGTTAATGGGCGCAAAAATGGGGTACAACATTAGCCGCACAACAAAGGATGATGGTATAAACTCTGTATTTTGTTACTACATAGGCGCAGGTTACGGATCAATTGCAAAAGATGATTCAGCTATATTTTATTATAAATTATCTGAACAGTACGGGATGCATACCGATATTGCCGAGCGGGTAGTTAACGCACAATCTAAAATATTGGAAGTAGCTCCACGAAATTCGGCTTTGAAACTGGAGTACTTTAACAAACTTGAACAGAGCTATAAGAAATACCAAAATGACGATAAGATAGCCGGAGAAATAGCCTCGAACCTCGCTAATGTTTATAATGATGAAAATCAATATGAGAACTCGTTAAAATATCATTTCCTGGAGCTGCGGTATGTGCAAAAGCTAAAGGATAGTACAGCTATTGGCACCTCGCTGGTTAATATTGGTAATACCTATATCCAGATGAGCAATGACGAAAAAGCTCTCGAATACCTAAATGAATCAATCCCATACCTGAATGATTATAGACGCGGGCAAATGATGGCTTATTATAATATAGCCGCTTGTTACATGGACCTTAATAAAACTGATGCAGCCATCAGCAATTTTCAAAAATCAAATAATATTGCTAAAAAGGTTAATGATACTGTAGCAATGTATAGTATTGAACAAAAATTAGGAACAGCTTATACTGCAAAAAAACAATATGCCAAAGCAGAGGAAATGCTGGGGCCTTCTACAAAATATGCCGAAAAAATTAAAGACGGCACCATGATGAGCGATGGTTACCAGGCGCTGGGTGAGCTTTATTCTGCACAAAAAAGATCTCCCGAAGCTATAGTATGGCTTTCAAAAGCGCTTGCAATCTCAAAAAAGAATAAAATGATGGAAAGGGTGGCGCAGATATATAGTTCAATGGCCATAGCCGAAGCAAATTCGGGCAATTTTCAAAAGGCCTACGAGTATCATAATTCATTTGCGTTATATAAAGACACATTAACGAAAGAGAGTAATAAGAAAGCGGTTGCTGAACTGGAAACAAAGTTTCAGACCGAAAAGAAACAGCAACAAATAAAATTACTAAGTCAAAAGGAAAAAACGCAGGCTGCAGAGCTGGAATCACAAAGGCGCACCAAATATTTTCTTTTAGGAGGATTGATAGCCGTTGTAATTATTGTGGGCTTGATGATAAGAGGCTACCGTTTAAAGCAAAATGCCAATTTAGCGCTTGCAGGTAAAAATGTGGAGCTTGAAGAAAAAAACCAGGCGCTGAATATCCTTAACGAAAAGCTTGATGAAGCTAACCGTTCAAAAACAAAACTGTTTAGTATTTTAAGTCATGATCTGCGTGCACCAGTGGGTAGTTTATTCCAATTCTTAAACCTGCAGAAAAACCATACTAACAAATTGAATGAAGAGCAAAAACAAAAGCATAATGAAAAAATTATTCATTCGGCTGAGAACCTGATGGACTCGATGGAAGATTTGCTGATATGGAGCAAGAGCCAGATGGATACTTTTACATTAAAAGTGGAAACTACTACTGCCGAAGAAATTGTTAATGAAGTTATAGAACTGCATGAGAATTTTGCAAAATCGAAACACATTAAGCTTAAAAAAGAGCATATAGAGAATTTAACTATTGTAGCTGATCTTAATTTCCTGAAAATAGTTTTACGGAATATAACCAGTAATGGAATAAAATTTACCCCAAACGAGGGTAATATTATTTTTTCGGCGGATAAAACTAATAATGAAATAAATTTCAGGATCAGTGACGATGGAATTGGCATGACCGACGCGCAAATCAATAATCTGTTTGAATGGAACAGTATCCGCAGCGATTCTTCGGGCATGGGGCTCAGGCTTGCCAAAGAATTTACCGAGCGCCTTGGTGGAAACATAAAAGTAACGTCAATTGCAGGTAAAGGCACCTGCTTTACCATTTCGATACCCGCATAAATTTATCAAAATAAAAAACTACTGATATTTTGCCTTTATAAATGCAAATGGAGGCTTTTTTTGAGTAGACTTTTGGATAGCTCAAATTAAATTCAATACACTTTGTGATATTTAAACGTCATGAAAACAGTTGTAAAATAAATATTTTTTGGCCTAATTTTTGTTTTTTAGCCGATTATGTGCTTACCTTGTCGCACAAACCAATGTAACTATTTATGTACTTTATACACTAAGTCTATGACTAATTTTACAACTTTAGGACAATTTATTATAGAAAAACAAGCAGATTTTCCATATGCAAAAGGCGAACTTTCGCGCCTGTTAAGAGATATAGGCATTGCAGCCAAAATTGTTAACCGGGAGGTGAATAAAGCAGGGCTGATGGATATTTTAGGGAATGCAGGCAGTACAAACATCCAGGGTGAAAGCCAGCAAAAGTTGGATGTTTATGCAAACCAGCAGTTTATTTCGGCATTAAAAAGCGGGGGGGAATGTTGTATTGTAGCCTCTGAAGAGAATGAAGAGATTATCCGTTTAGATACCGACGTTTCTAAAAATGCAAAATATATTGTAGCAATTGATCCACTGGATGGCTCTTCCAATATTGATGTAAACGTACCTGTTGGAACTATCTTTTCCATATACAGAAGGTCTTCTACAACAGGGCGCGCCACCATTAATGATGTTTTACAAAACGGAACCGAACAGGTTGCTGCCGGGTATGTTATCTATGGATCATCAACCATGCTGGTGTACACAACAGGCAAGGGGGTGAATGGTTTTACACTTGATCCTTCCATAGGGGAGTTTTGTTTGTCGCATCCCGAAATGCAGATCCCTAAAAACGGAGTGATCTATTCCATTAACGAGGGCAACTATGTGCACTTTCCACAGGGAGTGAAGCGGTATATTAAATATTGCCAGGTAGAGGATAAAGCTACTAACCGCCCGTACTCATCCAGGTATATCGGCTCAATGGTGGCTGATGTGCACCGCAACCTGATTAAAGGAGGAATTTTTATTTACCCTGTAACCGCCTCGGCTCCTAATGGCAAATTAAGGCTGGTTTATGAATGTAACCCAATGGCATTTTTAATTGAACAAGCCGGAGGGCGGGCTACCAACGGTACCTCACGGATCCTCGATATCGAAGTAACAGAATTACATCAGCGTTCGCCAATATTTATTGGGTCCGAACTGATGGTTAGGCAGGCAGAAAGCTTTATGGCGGGCGAACAATTGCCGGATATTAAAGAAACCGAAACAGTAAACAGTTTTTAGAGAAAGTCTTAAGTCAAATAGTATTTAGTATTTAGTCAGAAAAGCAAAATCGATTTTTTTGACTAAATACTCAATACTCATGACAAAATAATAACAATGGCAAATATTACTCCATTCCGTGCTATAAGGCCAAATTCTGTATATGCAGATCAATTGGTATTTACTACAATGCAGGCCGAATCTGTTTCCGGAGATCTGAATAAAAACGAATCGCTTCCACCTATAAAAACTTTGTTGGAAAGCCCTGCGAGACAAAGACCAGAAGTGCCTGAAATTCAGGTGAAATCTTTTGATGAGGTTAACCAAACCCTGAAAAACCTTTTGGAGAGGGATAGGTTGTGGCAGGAAAAAAAAGCGGGAATGTATGTTTATGAAATAGCTCATAAAAACACCCGTCAGGCTGGTATCTGGGCTTTGACTGCATTGTCTGATTATACCGGTGGAACGATTAAAATACACGAATTAACATTTGATGACAGTGTACGCCGGTTAAACAATTATCGTAAACATACAGGATTGGAAGGCAGTCCCGTATTACTAACCTATCCGCCTAACATAATAATTAACCGGATTATAGCGGAAACACGTAATAACAGTAAGAAGACGAGTTTAGGTAGCCGTGAGGGGTTTCACAGGCTTTGGAAAATTGAAGATGAAACCACTATACAAAAACTAACCGAAGCCTTTGCCCAGATAGATACGGTTTATTTAGCCGACGGCCATCACAGGCTGGAATCGGCAGGCAGGCTTGCTGCTGAACAAAAAGCTGCTGGCTTACCAGTATTCGATACCATTTCGTCATTATATATTGCCAGCGATCAACTACAGATGCAGGAATATGACCGTGTAATTTTACCTGATGCACCAATTGAAAAAGAAAAGTTGTTTGACCAGATATTAGAAAACTTTTTTATGCAGCCGTCGCGGGGCAACAAGCCGGTACAGCCAAAAGAAAATCACCGCATGGGTATGTATTTTAAGAAAAGATGGTATAATATGGCACCGAGGGAAACCCCTGCAAAGGGGATTGCTGCAAGTGTAGATGCTGCTGTTTTGCAGGAACTAATTTTAGCGCCTGCATTTGGCATTGAAGACCCGAAAACCGATGTACGCTTAAAGTGTATAGGCGGGGGCAAAGCAATGGAAGAATTGGAAACTATTATAGAGGCACATCCTGATGCTATTATATTTACCCTTTGCCCGATAACTGTTAATCAATTGATAGAAGTAGCGGATGCAGGGGAAATATTACCACCCAAATCTACCTGGATTGACCCCAAAGTTCCTTATGGAATACTGATGCACAGGCACTTTTAATTATTTAAATAACTTATAGCGCTATGCTCATAAACTCATTTATGGCTTCAATATAATGACAGCCCCGATTGTTATGGGAGCGCATTTTTGATGCCATGCCGTTTACAACTTTTTGAATTTTTTCTTCTGAGATGATAGCAGGATAAAAATCCTGATTTACAACTGATAGCTGCTGTTGCAGATATATTTGGTTAAGTTTAAGCTTAATTGCATTTAATGCGGGAGCATTTTTACGCATATAATACCATTCCATAAAGCTGGTAAGGTGATCAGCAATTATTTCCTTTGCTTTTGGTTTTTCTGCTTCACGTTTCTGAATGGTTTCATCATTTAATTTCGAAAGTTCATCCACATTCACAAGCGTAACACCAGGTATTTCGGAAACCGCAGCTTCCACATTGTATGGAATAGAAAGATCAATTATGAGCTTACTTCCGTTATTTTTAATGTGTGACCTTAATATAACCGGATCGCATGCATTGGATGCAACCAGTATTACATCGGATGAATCAACATAATTTGCTAACTGATGGATAGGCGCATGTTTCAAATTCATTTCGGCAGCCAGTGAAGCGGCTTTTTCTTCAGAGCGGTTAATCAGCGTAATATTTGTCGTTCCAATATAATCCACCAAATTTTTGCAGGTATTACGGCCAATCTTGCCGGTTCCCACCAGTAATATTCTGGTATTATTACTAATAACTACATGCTTTTTAATATATTGAATAGCAGCAAATGAGGTAGAAATGGTGCCGCCACTTAACGCTGTTTCATTTTTAATCATTTTTGATGATTGTAAAACGTAGTTTGTAAGCCTTTCTAAAAAGCAATTAAGAAAACCACGGTCTTTTGAGAATTTTACAGCCGCTTTAAGCTGACCAATTATTTCATAATCACCCAGTATCTGTGAATCCAGCCCCGCGCCTACATTAAACAAATGATCAATTGCGTCAACTCCGTTTTTTACATAAGCTAAGCCGTTGAAGGTCTCTGTGTTACCAACTGTTTGTGTGCACAATAAATCGATTAAATGATCAGCTTTCTCTGCCAATCCATAAATCTCAGTTCTGTTGCAGGTAGAAAGTATAAATAACTCATCAACATGAAAAGATGATGATAATTGCAAAATATTTTCACAACGATCATTATCTACAGCAAATAACCCGCGTATTGCGGCTTCTGCTTTTTTATAATTAATGCCCGCAACAAAGAAGTTGGAAACCAGAAGGGGTGTGGATGTCTGCATTTAAACTTGATCTAACTAAATTACGGAATTTTAGAGGATTGGGTTGCGTGCCTTTAACATAAATGCGTCATAAATTACAATTATACCAGTCACGCTTTAACGGTATATGTTGTTAATAAAAACCCCGGAATGGTAGTCCCGGGGTTTTTACATAGGCTTAATAGTTACTTCTGTACAACTTGCGCTTTTAAACTCACAATAATCTTTCCAAGCGAACCAATTATACTCGTAGGTACACCGTTTTTAGTAGCGCCTGTAACTACGTCAGAAACAAAGGCATCAAAATCTGCGCTTGAGGCCTTACCATTCATTCTGGGATTCTGAGCAGGATCATGCGCCGCAGTCATGCTTAACCCTGTGTATTGGTAATCTTTTGCACCAGTGCCCACAGCAACAAACGTTGTTAAGTTATCACTTAATTCGGTAAAGCCTGATAGGTTACCCTTAGTAACTTCGCCTAATAAAACAGTGAAGTGACCATTTATCCTGGTATCGCCTGCAATAACAAAAATTGTACTGTCGATAACCGAGCGGATGGCTAAACGACCCTTTTCAATCATTTTACCTGCATGGGCGGGGTCGGCGACCATTACATTACCACCTAACGTATCGTACAAAGTTGCTTTGACAGGTGTAGGTGTGTTATTTTTTGATTTGCTACATGATACTATCGCAAAAGCGAATAATAAAGCTGCTGTAGCCAGAAATAGATTAGATAATTTTTTCATGATTGTTGTTTTTGAGTAATTAAATTATTTGAGATATTAGTTTGTAAACTTTGTAGGTATAGGATGATGCAGCTACAGGACAGCTACTTTTTAAATCCAGTTGTGTAGGGACAAATCTTTCGGCTTTAAGGTTGAAATTTGCTTTAAAATCGTTAGCAATCTTATCCCCTGTAGTTTTAACAGGAAAGAATGTAAACACGACGATATTAGTTTGTGGATTTACCATAACATGGTCAATACCTTTTTGATGAAACATCCAGGCAGAGATTTTATCCGCGTCGCTTTGGCTGATTTGCTGCTTAATATCTATGCGTGCCATTACCCTGGTATTTGCATCGGGTGCAGGCCTGTAAACATAATAGATGTGCACAGCCAGGACAGCTACCAGGAATACAAAGATTGATAGCGAGTAAATCAGGATCTTTTTAATAGTTTTTTTCATATGGGCTTGATTAATTGTTGACGATAGGATTGATTATCTGAAGTGCTAAAAATTACACTTCACTTACAATTACGTAAAATGAATTACAGCCGGTTTTTTAAATCTGGAAAATAAATTGGAATAGCGAATTGAGTATTGGCCGGAGGCCAACTAATAATAATCACCCGACAGGAGCCGAGCGATTGCGGGGGAGCTTAAATTCAAATATTTATGGTAGTATGAAAAGAATAAGCTACAAAATGCTCATGATGGGTTAGTGAAACGGGTAGCGTTGTTTCATCTGTTCCTTTTAATAAGATAGGGAGACCGCTCTGGCTTTTACTAATTGAGAAATCATTGGTTTTAAAAAGCCTTTGTAAACGTTCCAATAAAAATGATCTCACTTCTTTTGATTGATGCTCACTATCATTATCGGCAATCAATTTTATGCCCCAGTAATTATCCTGAAAGTTTTCAGAATTGTTTACTACAGAATGGATTAGGTTGTTATATAATAATGAACGTGAATGGAATGTGTATTGTCCATAGGTCACTATTCCTGCTATAGCTAGAATAGTATTAAAGCCATTTTCTTCAATTTGCTGCGAATCGAAATTTGTAATTATATAATTGGCAGGCAATTGCAGTTGTTTGACCACAAATTTTACAGGAGTAAAAATTACATCGGGATTATTCCTTTGCAGGTATTTATAAGCTGATTCCTTTATCGACCATAACAACCAGACAAAATTTTCGAAAGGTATTCCGGCTGAACTAAACTCTTTATACAGGGGATTTTCTGATTCAGAAAGTATTTTGGAGTAAAATTTATATTGTTTTGTGCGGGCTGCGTTTATTGCATTTAATGATACAATATCGTTACCCGCACTCATCATACCTTTTGGTTAAGCTTTTCGCTGATTACATCAATACAGGTGCCTACGTTCACCATTTTATCGGCAGAATCATAATCAATTTCAATATCATATTTAGCTTCAGCATCAATAATTACATCTACAAGATTGGCAGAATTGATTTTTAAATCTTTTATGAGATCAGTATGGTCATCAATGCCAGCCAGCATTTCCTTATTTGTTGTGTACGGTGCAATAACCTTTTTGAGCTCATCTAAAATTTCTTGTCTTGTCATTTTTTTAATTGTATTTACTAAGTATTAAACAGGAGTTAACGTCTCCGAAGCCAAAGTTTGCTTTGGCTACAATGTTAACTTCTTTTTTTATCATTTTAACAGGTAGCCTGTCTAAACCTATCAAATTCGTTACCTCGGGATTTGGGTCTTCCAGATTTATATTCGGATGAACAAACCCGTGTACTATCTGCAATATGGATGCCACAGTTTCGATTGAGCCCGCTGCGCTTAGGCAATGGCCTATCATCGACTTTAGGGAATTGGTTAACGGGAAATCATTACCCGATTTGTTCAACGCCTGGCTCCAGTTCTGTATTTCCTGCCTGTCGGCATTGGTTGCGGTTAAATGCCCGCTTATTAAATCTATTTGCTGTGGTGTAATTCCCGAGTTGGTTAATGCTTCGTCAATACAGCGTATAACACCGACAGAATTGGCCGCGGTCATAGTTCCACCTTGCCGTTGGCCGCCTGAATTGCTCGATCCGCCTAAAACCTCAGCATAAATACGGGCTCCGCGCGCTAACGCAAAATCCAGATCCTCCAAAATCAATGCTGCAGCTCCCGATCCGGGCACGAACCCGCCAGCAGTTAAACTCATGGGCCGTGACGCCCGTTCAGGACGATCGTTAAACTTACGGGATAACACCCGCATGGAATCGAATGCGCCATAAACATAAGTATCCACGTGCTCGGAGCTACCTACCACCATTCGTTTAGCGTAACCATCCTTAATATATTCATAACCCATTAATATGGCCTGGGTCCCTGTAGCACAAGCGGATGAATTGGTGACAATTTTATTGCCCAGGCCTAATCTGCCGGAGATATAAGAAGTAACTCCGCTATTCATAGCCTGTTCAACAACACGCGAGCCTAATTTTTTTGCCTCTTTATTATCAACCTTTGCAATTACATTTTTCATGGCTTCGGTATCGGCAATGCTGTTGCCAAAGACACAGCCTGTTTCCCAGCGTGGGGCATCAGTATCATAGTCCGCACCCGAATCGGCCCATGCATCAAGAGCGGCTACTACACCATAACCAATATTTGTGCCTTTTAAACCGTGAAAGGTAACTTCCGAAATGTAATTTTTTAAGCTCTCCCAATCAAAGGCAGGCATGCCTGCCAACTGACAGCTAAAATTAAGCTCCTGGTAACGTGGCATAAACTTTATACCCGATATGCCATTCTGTATAGCATGCAAAAAAGCCGGAATGCCAATACCGTTTGGCGAAACAATGCCCATTCCCGTTACTACTACACGCTTACCCATTTTTAATATTAATATTTTTTATGATGCCCGAAAACATTCCTTTTGCTACAAGCTCATTATCACTATCCAGCATCTCAACATAACACTTCAATTTCCCGAAGCGAAAATATTGCTTTTTAGAAATTACGGTAACTTTTTGCCCTGGTAAAACCATTTTGTAAAAAGAAACATCAGTTGATGTAAGCAGAGGGAATAATGAATCATCCTCCACAAAATTAAGTTCTGCTTCTTTCAATATTAAAAATATGCCCAATACCACCAGCCCAATCTGTGCCATAATCTCCGTAATAATTACGCCCGGTGTTACCGGATTTCCAGCAAAATGATCTTCGTAAAAAAAAGAATCCTGCTTTAACGTATACTCGCCTCTAACCTCGTTTTCACTCAGCATAGAGATATTGTCTACGAAACGGAAAGACGATTTATAAGGCAAATGGTTTAATATGTGATTATTCATGTATGCTTAAAAATAATTTACCGGCAATGTTCCCCGCCATCTACATGAATTATTGAGCCATTAATCCAAAATGACTCATCTGTACACAGCAGGTAGATAACACCGGCAACGTCATCTGGTTTTGTCATTCTTCCTAAAGGGTTTCTTTTTACTCCCATGGCAATCAGTTTTTCGCTGCCTGGGATCTTTTCCAGCGAGGCGGTTTTGGTTACACCAGCCTGTATTACATTGGTTTTTAGGCCATACGGAGCAAATTCTACAGCCATGTATTTGGCTAAACTCTCTAACGATGCTTTGGCGATAGAGACTGCTGCATAACCTTCCCAATACTTATGTGCACCTTCG
>JABDFZ010000006.1:0-59441 GCA_013286325.1 Bacteroidota bacterium
TACTGGCATGAATCTAATGGATTTGTCGACGCGCCGGCTCTCCGCCCAAGCAGGTTACAACCAGGGCAAAGCCCTTGCCGGACAACTTAAAGAATTCTGGCGTTGACCTTTCAATCCATAGCTAAGATACCAAACAAAATTGCTTGATGTGGGTGTAAGCCTTGAAAGACAAAGCCTTCTTGAAAGATTAAGAGGGCTTTGTTATTTAATGTTTGAATTATTATCCTCTTTTTGCAGAGCAGGAACTTAAGCATTCATGGCCTGAATTGTATAATTTATGTCCTTTGTGACAGGATTACAATGTTTTAATTTTGACTTATGGATAGAAAGAAGATCGCTATCGTAGTGATGTCCGGTAATCTGTTGATAGATTTTGCCGGACCGGCGGACGTATTTCATCATGCAGATATGCTCCGGGGCATTTACGATATTGTATTGGTTTCACCAGGTACGAGCCCGCTGTACGCTTTTTCAGGGATTGAGATCAATTGTTTACGTTTAAAGGATCTGGAAAGCAGCATAGATACGTTATTGATTGTGGGGAATGATACCGGATCAAACTACCAGGAGTTTTATGATTGGCTGGCTGTAACACATAACCATATTCGCAGGATCGGTTTTGTAGGCGTTAGCAATTCTATATTAGAAAGGTCAGGTATGAAGATCGACTTGAATTTCTTTCGTTCGAGAGACGGGCAGCTATTCACCTCGGGCGGAGTGTCTTCCGGCATTGACCTTGCCTTAGCGATGGTAGAGGAAGATTGCGGGCGGGCTGTGGCAGCCGAAATAGCACGAAAGCTCATCTTTTTTCACCTCAACAGGCAGGCGTACCAGGTACAGTTCGGTAGTAAGGTTGATACCTCACCCGTGGCTGCACTGTTAAAAGAGTGGCTGGAAGAACATCTGCACGAGTCTCTTGATGTTAGGCGTTTGGCAGAAAAAATGAACATGAGTCCCCGGAATTTCACACGGGTTTTTACTAAACAAACCGGAATCTCCCCTGCAAAATATATTGAAAAACTCCGGGTAGAGGCCGCCCGACTCCATATTGAAGAAAGTGATATGCCGTTTGAACAGATCGCTTTGCGATGCGGTTTAGGCGGCCTGGTATCTATGCGAAGGCTATTTTTAAGACACCTGATGGTTACGCCATCAGATTACAAAAGACTTTTAAAACTACAGAAATATGAAAATTGCAATTAATGGATTTGGCCGTATTGGACGCATGACGCTTCGGGCCTTACAAAATAAACAAGATATTGAAGTTGTTGCTGTCAATGACCTTACCAACCTTAGCACCTTGATCCACCTGCTGAAATACGACAGTACGCATGGACGTTTCCCCGGTACTGTCGCAGAAGAAGACGGCGCTATGCTGGTCAATGGAAAAAAAATACAGTTACTAAGCGAAAAGGATCCAAAAAATCTTCCATGGGGTGAACTGGGTATAGATGTGGTGATAGAATCTACCGGGCGCTTTACAGATAAGACTACAGCACAGGCACATATAGAGGCGGGAGCAAAAAAGGTATTGATCACAGCCCCGGCTACAGGCGGGATAAAAACCATCGTTCATGGTGTAAACAACCACCTGATCGGCAGCGACCAGATTTATTCTACAGCATCTTGTACCACAGGCAGCATCGCCCCTGTTCTATACATTCTCGACAAAGAATTCGGCGTTGAATCAGGCTATATGGCAACTGTTCATGCCTTTACGGCCGATCAGCATTTGCAGGATGGGCCACATAAAGACCTGCGCAGGGCTCGCTCTGCACCGCATTCAATCATTCCTACAACTACGGGAGCAGCCAAAGCTATAGGCGATGTTTTGCCGGAATTAAAAGGCAAGCTTGATGGGTTCTCTTACCGTGTCCCTGTAATCGATGGATCGATCGTCGACTTGTCTATCAACTTAAAAAAGGAAGTTTCAGCTAAAGACCTTAATGCCATAATAAAGCATTATGCAGATAATTCTTTAAAGGGCATTTTGGAATATACAGAAGAACAATTCGTTTCGGCCGATATTTTAGGTAATACCCACAGCTCTATAGTAGACGGTAACCTCACCAAATCAATTGGCAAACTGGTTAAGGTAGTCGCCTGGTACGACAATGAGGTGGGTATCTCCAACCGCATAGCCGAGCTGGTATCTGTACTTTAAATCAGCGCACTATAGACCCTTAATTTACATTCGCGAATTAAGGGTCTATTTTATTTTAAGCGTTTCTCATTTTTGAGGCCTGCTTCTTTTCGAACCTGCTTTTTGCAATAAAATAAGCTTCTTCTATAAAATTGAGTGTTTCTGATAAGGTATTACTTTCAGGATTGAGGACACAAATAAAGTGTTGAGCGGCATAATCCGGGTGAGGCATAAATTGATTTAGTTCAGTATAATCCCAGTCAGTTTTATTCCCTGGAAATAATTTGGTATAACTACCCTTTGATATGCCAATATTCACGCGGAACACTCCATCCCTGTTCAGATTAGAAACACTGTCGTATTCATTGTCTGATGCTGCAAAGGTCACAAATGGGAGCATTTTTTCTGTATCATAAAGGAAGAAACTGTAACCGAAATTCTCAACCTTCGTTACGTTCGGTAGCTTCTCGTTAATGTATTGTTCAATGATTTGACGTGACATATTTGATCGGTTTTATCAATTGTAAAATTCGTAACAGCACTTTACATTTGCAAGTAGTTACCATTTTGGCATATAGTAACATAAAGTAAAGCAATGAATAGTATCAAGCCTTTAGCGAAGAAAAAAGAAGAAAAAAGTTCTGAAAAATGCCCGTTCCAAGAGGCTATGGACTTAATATCGGGGAAGTGGACAATGTCAATAATCAATAATTTGATGAGTGGAACAATGCGGTTTAAGGAACTTGAGCGAAGCGTTACAGGCATAAATACAAGGATGTTGGTAAAAGAGCTTAAACAGCTTGAGTCAGGAAAAATAATTAAAAGGAAGGCCTTCGCAACAGTACCCCCAACGGTAGAATATTCACTTACCGAAAAAGGAACGTCGTTGAAACCGGTACTTATGGAAATACAAGCCTGGGCAATAAAGCAATTTAATTGACATTCAAAAACGTTTCGGGCATCTGGTGTCTGGATTGAATTACTATTTTAATATATTTATATATTTGAAAAACCAAATCTTTGAAAATGAAAAAAATATTCCCACTATTATTTGTGGTATTGCTGGTATCATGCAAAAAATCAGATCCATTTCCCGAAAAGGCTTATAATACTAAGTTTCAGTTAAATCTCACTTCGCCAAACGATTTAGCTTATGAGGTTATTTTAAATGGGAACGTTGATGGGTCTGGAGGTAGCATTAAGTCAGCTTATTACTATTATACCCCCGGGAAAGGTGATGTTTTTAAAGTTTCATTGATTTATAAAGATACCGTAACTGTAAAAGCCAATTACGGCGATGAAGTCATTAGCACAGCAACAGCTTTTAGTCAGGCGAAGCCTTACGGATATGATGAAAAACAAATTGAGTTTACTTATACTGTTAAATAAATAGCTTGCAATATTATTTTGCTTATTATTTTTATGTTACCTGATTTTTCTTGATTTAAAACATTCGATTACACCGATTAAATTTAGGTCGCTTTTGTAGATGTACCTTTATATTAAATTTTATCCCATCTGTCTGCAATTTCAGCACAACAAGCGTAAAGTGAGCCTAATCTTCGTTTATCTCTTTTAGGTGCAGTGAATATTTTATTTGCAAATACATCTATTACAATGCAATTTTGAGGTTCAAAATCCATTTTTCTTATCTCTCTAAAATACATTCTTCCTAAAGAAGCAATGCCTTCAGCTATTGATTCAGTTAAGGATTTTGATTTACAAAAACATAGCTTAACAAAGCCAACCGTAGTTGTACCCCCATCAATGCTTAACATTACTTCTGGACGAATACTTACACTTACTTTATTAATAATTATTTTTCTGCCCTTAATGTTTACGGTATTATTCAAGATATAATCCTTGAATATGGATTGTAATTTTTTATCCATTTTATAAAACTGTTCTAAAGCTTCTGCACATAAAAGTGTATTTTCAGCTTTTTTCCCTGAAAGAGTTTTACTTTTACTTCTTAAATCTTTGGAATAATCTTTAAGAATATCTAGGTATTCAAGTGAGTATTCTAAACATTCACTAATAAGGTCTTCGGCTTGATTATATCGACTTGAAATCGATATAATTCGAGGGTCTTTAATTTTACAGGCTTTTAAAATGCTTTTTCTACCAAGGGCAGACGAGTCATCGTACTCACAAAGCATTTTGGCCGAAATCTTCGGCTCCTTAACAATAGTAAAGGAAATAGTTTTCAACATTTTTTTGTCTCCCTATCCAATCATATAAAATGTTATATATTGGAAATCTTTAAGTTAAATAGTAAAATTTTAATCTTAAAGCTTAGGGATGAGTATTCAACAATGCATAGTGAATAACTTTATTTGCCAGATCGGCTCATTTTTTCAAATTTGCATTAACAATAATACGGGTTAGTCCCAAAAACTTTAAGTCTAAGCTCTAACTCATTGGTCATCAGTGGTAACGACATTGATGACTTTCTTAATTAGTGCGGGTAACTAAGGTACGATGATGATAATTCCTGTTCAATCATTATTTATTAACATAAACTTTTAATTTTCCAAAAACAGCCTAAAATCAATCTATTCACTTATTTTGAAGCATTTATAATGTTAATAAAATAATTAGGAAAATAATATTTAATAGTTTGAATAGCCTCACAAATTTATTTTTCCAAGGTTCAATAAAATCAGCTTTGATATTTCAAATTACCCAATTATGGAATAGTGGCAATAGTGTTGTAGATTGTTTAAAATTAGAATGCGGGGATAAAGTTTAAATAACCAAGCCTAACACTTTCGTATCAGGCTTGGTTGTTTAGAAATCATCTCTTTAACAGTATTTTAAAACTTTTTAACCGGTTTTGCTACCGTGATCTTATCCAGCGGCGGAATATTGGTCTCCGACCCGGAGTAGCCTTTATTCTGATTGATATGCCCATTAATGTTTAAGTCTATATCACTTTGCGGAATTGGCCACAAAACGTGATATGGCGAAATAGTAAAATGGTTACCAGAGTTGGTTACAACATTCGGATTTTTGTAAAAATCATTTTTCTCCATAATTCTGTCATAAAAGAAGTTGCTGGTAGAAAAATTAGCCACATTATACGATTTACCGTTATAAGCTGTTATGCCCGTTTGCGCAAATATGTAAGCTATACGGGTAAGCTCGGTTTTGCGCGGTTCTTCCCAATATAGCTCTCTCTGGCGCTCATCAAGTATAGTACCGATATTAACCTTACTGGGGTCTGTCAATAGTTGCGCCTGTGCGCGGGCCCTTACCATATTGATGTCAGCCATTGCAAGGGCATTTTGCCCTTTCCAGATGTAAGCTTCAGCACGCAGTAAATAGGTCTCGGCTAAACGGAACACATACCAGTCGGTATTGGTACCGCGTGGCGGGCTCCACCATTTATCAACAGCAATCGGTCCTGAACCAATAAACGTTTTATAATGTGGCCAGCCAAACCATGTCCTGATGGTATCTCTCGGTCCATTTAAAAATACCTGATTTACGTTGTCAGGAGTATACTGAACAAGTTTTTTGCCATACCATGCAGGGTCTGATGTTTTTATAGCAGGGCTGTTATAAACTAAGTCAGTCATGTTCATCCAGTTACCTGGCGCGTGCCTAAGGTCAGTATTATCAGTCCAGATATATTTGGTAGCATAAGGTGTTCCGCGTAAACGTCCTATACCTCTTCCATACCATAAGGTAAGCGGAAACTCTTCAGTAACCTTGTCCGAAATCCCTGGTTTATGTGCGCCGGGAGTTAAAATTGTACCGTTATGCCACATGGGTACACAATTACGCATCACCTGCGACCCGCTTGGTGTTGCACCATCAAGGGTTTCGCGGTCAAGCACTACATATAATGCTTCAGTATTCCCCGCAAGCGCTTTGTTTTCAGGACGATGTAGATCCCAGATAACATTTCTGGAAAGATCGTTTGCCACTACACCAAAACGGGTGGTCATTAAATGATAAGGGCCGTTAATCACACTTGAAGATGCAGTTATGGCATCATCAAACAAACCCATTGCCAGGTCAACCTTGGTTAGCAAATGGTAAGCAGCCCCCTTTGATACAGTACCTTTGTCATTTGCATCGGTAAGATGTTGTACGGCGAACTCCAGGTCAGTTTTCATCTGTTTCAGGATAACCATGCGCTGTGTGGTAAAATATGCGGTATTTACCGTTGTTTCCTCTTTAAGCACAATCGGCACATCACCAAATTCATGCACTAACCTGTAATATCGGTAAGCCCTGTGAAAATAAGCTGTAGCAAGCGTTAAATTCCGGTCTTCAGGAGTTGTCCATTTGGCGTTATCAATCCGCGAGATGATCACATTAGCATCATGGATCCCCTCCCACCAGGCATACCAGTAACGGCCAATCTTATTATAATCGTCGTTATCCAGTTGGGCTGTTGGTGTAATACGGGCATTTAAATCCTGCGCTGGTGTGGTTTTGTCTGTCGTTCCTTCAACCGCCGCATCAGTAAAAATAGATTCTGTCAGCATTGGCGCTGAATCTCCGAAATATTCAAAACGTACACTTAAATTGAGCGTGGCCAATGCGTTTTTAAATGCCGCAGGGGTTGTTAAAGTAACATCCGGGGTAAATTTAGAGGGTGCCGATGGTACAAGCTCACTTCTTTTTGTACATCCTCCGGCAGCAAAAACAGCAGCAACTGCCAGGCACTTGATAATATTCTTATTTATCTTTTTCATATTCTTTTTCTCTTGATCCTGTTAAAAAACTACATTAAACCCTGCAGCCAGGTACCTTGGAGTTGGCCCGGCATTTTGCGGATCCCATAAATTCCAGCTGGTAGCTACGTAGGCATCGGTAGCATTAATAAACACTTTAGCGCTCTGCATACCCAAGCGTTTTATTAGGCCCTTATCAAAAGTGTAGCCTAACGAAACAGTTTGTAACCTTGCAAATGACGAACTGCGCCATACGTTAATGGTAGTACCGGATGAACCCGAATTTAATCGTGCGTAATCATTTATTGGGTTATCAGGAGTCCAGTAAGGTAGTACGTATGAGTTTTGGCGGGCAAAGCCTACACTGCCCGGGTTGTTTAATGCCTGATTAAACTGCCTTAACTGCCCAATGCTTGATACGATGAGGAACGAGAAATCAAAATGCTTAAAGAAATTGATATCGTTACGTAATGACCAGTTGTACTTAGGCGTAGTTGCTCCCAGGAACTGTTTATCATCATTTGTAAATTTAAAATCGCCATTTACGTCTTGTAGCTTAAAGTCACCGGGTTTAGCGCCATATTTGGCAGCTTCGGTAGCTTCGCCAGTTTGCCATACACCAAGTATCTTATAATCCCATACGGCATTAATATCATGCCCAATAAACCAGCCATTACCAATGTCATTATTTTCAACCATAGTGGTTTTGCCGTCGGCGCCTTTAACCGGGTAAGCACCGTATAGGTGAACTATCTTATTCTGGTTAATAAAGAAGGTTCCGCTTGCATTCCAGTTAAAGTTCCTGCTTTGGATAATTTTTCCGTTCAGTGAAACTTCTAAACCCTTATTGTTTACCTGGCCTATGTTTGAATATACGCTGGAGTTATTCGATCCGCCAACAATAACACCGTTCGAGGCATTAAAGCCTTGAATTGACGATAGCTTACGTTGCACTAACATATTGGTTGTTTTACGGCTGTATGCATCAATCGAACCGCTTAAAATGTTGTTGAAAATGGCAAAATCCAAACCAATATTTGGCCCCGTGGTACGCTCCCATGTTAGCTCAGGGTTTTGCAGCGAGCTCGAATAAATGGCACTGTTATTTGTTACCACTCCTGCAGAATTAACTGTTGGATATTTAGGTGTGGTAAGTAACGCCAGAGCAATTGACGGATCGGCAGTACCTGTCGATAGGCGGTTACCATTTACACCATAGCTCACCCGTAGTTTACCATAATTAAGCCATTTAAGGGCGTCTGTTTTCATGAAGCTTTCATCGCTGAAAACCCATGCAAGGGCGCCCGAAGGATAAACTTCCCTTGGGTGCTCAAGACCAAACGGCGAAAACCCGTCGCGCCTAACTGTTGCTGTTACTATATACCTGCCCAGTAAGGTATAGTTTAAACGCGCCATCAGCGCATCTGCGGTATATATCCGGTCGTCACTACTTTCAATTGGCAATGTACCTGCACCAATATTATGGTAACCTAAAACATCACTCGGGGTAAATTGGGTGTTCGATGTGCTTGTATACCAGCTCTGGTATTTTTCTTTATTAAGCAGCGCAGTAAAATCAAAATTATGGATGCCAAAAGTTTTGTTCCAGGTTATAATGTTATCCAGGTTATACCTGTACCTGTTCTCCATTGTACGCATCCCTGTGCCACCTGCAAGCTCGTTAGGGTTTGCAACAGGCCTGAAGAAGAAGTTACGGTAAGCCTCAATTGATGGCGAGAAATTCAGAGTGTATTTGATACCAAACGGCAGGTCTACCCTGGCAAAAAGCATTGAAAACAATGTATTCTGGATAGCAACATTGCTATTATACTTGTTACCTAAAAAAGGGTTTCGTTGGTTAAGCCCACTGTCATCAGTATCTATCCTGCGTAATGAACCATCAGGGTTGTAAAAACTTCCATAAGGAGATGAGTTGATGATCTGCGTCCAGTCAGCTTCAGTGGCATCTATGCTCTGGCCGCTTAGTGGCGTACTTGCAGCGCCTTCATCCCTGCTGGCAAATTGGGCATTAAGGCCAACTGTCAAAAACTTTGCAGCCTTGCCTTCAAGGTTTACGCGAAAACGTCCGTCTGTATATTGGCCACCCTGAATAAGGTTTTGATTTTTGGTGTAATTACCAGACATATAATAGCTCATGGTTTCGCCTTTGCCTGATAAGCTAGCCGTATAATCCTGGCGCAGCCCATTACGGAAAACAAGTTTCGACCAATCGGTTACCTTACCCGCCTGGTAGTTTGCTATCTCGTTTGGAAACAGTCCTAACCGTTGCAGCCAGATAGTAGTTGGGTCACCGGTAGCGCCATTCAAAAACTGATCTAAAGTAACGCCGGCAGGTAAATTATTAGGATTGCTGTAATAGTAATAAGGGTTATTAGTGTTTGAGCTCCTTGCACCATCGGCGCGCCAGTTTAAAAAGGCGGTTCCGGTATAGTACTTTTGGTTTTCCAACAATTGGGCTACACCAACATTTCCGTTGAGTGTAATAACAGGAGCGCCGCTTTTGCCCTTTTTGGTGGTCACCGCCACAACACCGCCGGCAGCATTAGCGCCGTATACAGCAAGTGCACTTGGGTCGCGCAGTACATCAACCCTGTCAATATCATCAGGGTTGATATCAGCCAGTTGTCCGGGATAAATAACACCATCCAAAACAATTAATGGATTGTAGCTTCCTGAAAGAGAAGCCCTACCGCGTACAACAAGGTCTCCGGCACCACCGCCCTTAGCAGATGTATTTAATGCTACTGAAATACCCGGAATATTACCTGCAATAATATCGGTAACACTTGTAGGATTTTCATTTTGAAGCTTATCAGCCTTTATACTTGATATGGCGCCCGTAACGTCTTTAACAGCACGTGTACCGTAACCAATCACCACAACTTCATCAAGTTGTTTGTTGTTGGGAAGAAGGGCAATATTTATAACACTTTGACCCTTCACTTCTACCTCTTGAGTAGCGTACCCTATACTCGAAAATATCAATGTTGCATTTGGGGGCACTGTTATGGTATACTTACCATCAGCATCAGTTGCAGCGCCGATTGTGGTGCCTTTAACCTTTACATCAGCCCCGGGCATGGTTATGCCGTTGCTGTCTTTTACAACCCCGGTCACAATACTATTCTGTGCGTAGGAGTATAAACAGGCTGTCATTAAAATAAAAATAAGAAGCGTAATGTTTTTTTTCATAATTTTTGGTTTGATCAATTCAATGGTTTTTTAAAAGCAGGCAGCATCACAAACCTTGTTCATGAAATGCAGCAAATAGCGGGGTACTTTCCGTTTCTTGAATTAGAGATTTAAGTGTTAAAAGTTGTTAATTGGCAGGTCAAATGAAGGGAATGCACAGCAATAAAACAAGCAGATTATTTCATAAATAATTGAAAATAAGACAATTACTTATTTTATCATACGCTTTATGAACAAAACGCACAGGGAAAATAGATTTGTTTTATAGCTATTTATAACGGGTAAATAGCAGGATGCTATAAACACTAATACGCTTTGTGCGCAAGCAGGAAACAGGGTAACTATTTACGATAACGTTTTCGCATAAGTCACTAAAAACCTTAAAATTTGATGCGGATTTCTTATTCAAACCAGGGAATATTAGCTCGGGCCAGCATGAGGGTTTTTAGGGGCTTGTGCAAGGTTTGGTTGGTTTATTTCGCAGACAATTTATATAGCCCGCAATTCATTCCGGTATCAAATGAAACCTGCGAATTAGTGTAGAGGGTCTTGATTAGAACCTTATTGAGAAACTGCTAATTTGTTGGACTGGCTTAACTGGGGATTCTCTAATATCAGCTTGCTCCATCCCTGATTCTCGTTTTTGCTTTTATATCTTTTCTGCTCAATTATTGCTTTTTTTATCCGGATGGAATACTGCCAGCAGGTGCTTTGTCTTATCCCTATCTTTTCCGATAGCTGGTATGAGGATATTGCCCCTTTGGTTGAATATATCAAGTACACCAGGTAAAATGCCTTATTAATAGGTATCCTGCTATTCTGAAAAATAGTATTAAATAATACCGATTCCTCGTAGCCGCATTTCGTACACCTGCGGCTATAAGGCGACCGGCCATAGTTAAATGCCGTATTTAGGCACTTTATGCAGCTGTAATCATTCGACCATTTTAATTCGGATAAAAATTTATTGCAGCTTTCTTTGTCAGGGTATTTTGCACTGAATTCTTCAAATGATAATTCTTTCGAATGTACCCTCGCGTCCGTTACCTCTTCAATATTATGCTTTAACTCAATATTATCCTTTTCAAGCAAAACATTCATCATTGATATTTCTGCTGCCTGGCCTTTAAGCTGATTATTTATTTTTATCAGTTCCTGATTTTGTGTTTTAATTATTTCTGCCTGAACCATTAATATCGATGATTTCTCAACAACCTCCCTTGTGCGGTCTGTAACCTTTTCTTCAAGTTCTTGGTTAATAGAGTCTTTTAGCTTGTTATTTAAATCCATTTGGCGTATGGTCTCATCCTTAGCGGTATCTTTCTCCCAATTCAATAACCTCACCTGATCGCCAATAGCTATGGAAAGAAAAGCCATTTCCAAAATAAAGCTGAAACTCAAGCTATAAAATCCTAACAATCCGAGCTTAACAATCCCCAACACTGTTACTGCTTTTATAATAAAGCCTGCGAATAGAACCGCATAGCCAAGCACAAAAAACCTCGCAGGTTTAAATCCTTTTTTCCAGATTCTTATGCCGGTTATAAAGGCAATAAACAAGGGGATAAACTCTACGAACTTGTAATTAAAAAACTTGTGATTAACGGTCAGGCAAAATATAAAATACAATGTCCTTAATACAATCACATAGTTAATTAGCCTGTAGAAGTTGTATGCTTTAAATTTTACATGCAAGAGGCTCCGGGTGAACAATAATGCAAACAAACTCACTGAATATAGAGCCGTTCCGTAAGCATATTCATTCCACCCCGGCGAATTTGGCCACACGTATTGAAATGCAATACCATCGGTACACATTTCATACAGGCCGACACTTAAAATGTAAAGTACATAAAACAGGTAATGTCTCTTTTTTATCGCCAGGAACATTAATAAGTTGTGGAGGCAAAATATTAAGATCATGCCATAGAATATCCCATATGTCAGGTATTCCGTCAAGGCATAATGAATAAAATGATCGACGGTCCGGTAAACAATAATT
This sequence comes from Bacteroidota bacterium, assembly GCA_013286325.1. Taxonomy (GTDB): domain Bacteria; phylum Bacteroidota; class Bacteroidia; order Sphingobacteriales; family Sphingobacteriaceae; genus Mucilaginibacter. The sequence goes on from JABDFZ010000006.1 coordinate 12,047, forward strand.
ATATTAACCAAATTATGCGACCGTACTTTAAAGTAATAATAGTGTTCTCCCTTAGATTGGTTGTTTAGTAGAAATTCGAAGTTTTTATGCTTGTAAAGCCTGTTTTCAAAATTTATATAGGCCCCGGCTATGCTTTCATGATAGTGCCCGTTTGAGTCAGGGGTATAAGCAGAAATAAGACCTGTTGTTTGATCAAAAAACTCAAAAACGGAGAATTTATTTATTAACGGTTCAGTAAAGTTTATTTTAATCCTAAACCAATAACTGGAATTAGAATGATGATTTCGGGGATAGAATCCGCTATTTGCATGAAAATGGTGTTTTGATGCATTGTTTTGTATTTCATTTATGGTTAATTTATTAGAACTATCTTCCAGGCACTCTATCTCTGTCTTAATAAATATATGTTCCTGGTCTTTCCGGTTTATATTTACAGTTTTTTGAGAAAAAGTCGTTTCTACTAATAAACACAACAATAATGTATAAACAAATCCTTTTATCATACTACCCTCAGATTGATATTAACTACCAGTAAAAAACCTGGCTTTTCTTTCATTAATATTACAGTAAATCTAAGTAGGAGTAACAGATATGTTTCATCAATTTTACGCAAACGTTGTAGTAAAACTCTGTTGTAAGAAGAGGGCATCCCCGGTTTTTTACTGATCGGTATAATATGGTTTGCAAAAGGAATGGTAAAATTTGTTTTTAAAAAAGAAAGCCTTTAGATAATTTCTAAAGGCTCTTTTTAATCTTAATTCAATTGCGGAGGGTGACAATCTGGTCCCGAACCGGGGTTTAAGCCAGGTATTGAGCCATCAGGGCAATAAGTAAAACATGAATGACTTGTTTTTACCGTACCGATATAACAAAAGCAACTACAATTTGGAGGAGGTACTTTAGTTCCACCTGTAACATTTTTCAAGTCTTTTCTCGACAGTTTTTGAGTCCATTTTAAATTTTCCATAGTTTTAGTTTTTAAAAATTGGTTACTACTCAAATATATTAAAAGCACTTAACAATTAGTTAATTGTAACATGTTATTTTACAAGTAAATCTCCTTTATTGTTATCAGTACTCCCCAATTCCTCTTAAGTTTGTCTCCTATCCTCACCTTCATTTGCAACTATGAAATATCTTAACATCTTTGTAAATAAAATTTCGACATGGACAGAGAACTACGTGTTACCGAGGGTGGCTATGACCTGGCAGAACTGAAATACTCGTATGATACACCAACTTCGGGAAAGGTAAGGATAAAGATCAACCGGATATATGATCTGGGTGACGATATGAAATCAACCTATCCCTTGTATGAGTTTGAATCCTATTTCTCCCATAAAGCACTTACCTCCATAGCAGAGCTAAAAGCTTTTGACAAAGAATTCCTCAAAGAGCAAGCTGATTTTTCTTCCCATCTTGCTAATTCATTGGAGTACATCTATGAGCCGCTTGAATACAGGTACGTAATTGCCCAGCGAGATGTGGTTGGTATAGCCCGGATTAAAGCAGACTTTAATGAAAATTTAAAAGAAATGCAGTTTCTTTCCGGCAGGCACCAAAAGGAAGACATGTCTCTTCCCTCAAACTCTTTTGAAACCAACAGATCACTGCTCAATCGCCTTTGTGAGGAATATCTTAATTGTTACGGTGCAGATTTTACACGGATCGGCTGGTAAGAGGCACAGGATATTGATAACTCAACAATACCAGTATTAAACAAATAACCGAAATCACAGTTCTGATGTTGTGCAGCATAACCCATGGCTTTTCAAATGCCATTCTCTGACTAATAATATCAGCTGCACTGGCAGATTTCAGATCGAAATTGGCTAACGCATCATTTAACGGAACATTACCAAACATAGTAACGCCAAACACACCAATTATATATACAATAGCAGCAATCGCCAGGATTATAAAACGACCCGATAGTGGCTGCGCATAGTTTAACCATGCGCTAAACGGAAGCAACACCAAAGTCCCTATAAAGCTTACAAAAAACAGCGGATTTAAAATGGCGCTGTTAATAGCCTGCATGGCGCTAAGGTATTCGCGATCGGGTAAACGGCCTAAACCTATGTTTACCGAGCATGTATAAGCATAAAACAATCCGCTGATAAGCGCTGTAGTAATTGCTGTTATGGTAAGAATGATCTCTTTCATATTATTATTTTTCATTTGAATTAATTCCTCAGCGTTTTGATGTAGTTCATTACCGATATGATCTGCTCTTTACTTAGCGTTTTCTTCCATTTGGGCATTATCCATCCACCGTTCGAGATTTTTTTGAACAGATATTCATCATTTTTTCTGCTTAAGCGCAGGTTTTTTGCACCGTACTCCCCTCTTGTTCCGTCTTTACCATGGCACCGCACACAATTGTTTTCGTACAACGTTTTGCCATCCATACCAAGCGGTTTTTGAGTCTGGAATCCAAATGATATGCTCATGGCTATCATCATAAATAAAATAAGATAAAGTTTCATCGCGTTTATATTTTAAGCAAATTTGCGATGACAGTGAAAAGGAAAATAGAACAAAAGCGGCAGCTTTATTTTTTTAGAATGGATCGGTAACAATAAAATGATTTGTTTATCAAACAGGAAATGAATAGTTAGATTTTAGCTTTATATATGAACTTCAACACCTTTTTACCACCAGAGATATTAAGGCCTTATGTAAAGTATTTTTACACGCTTGAGGATAATGACACTCCTGCCAGTCAGAAAACACTCAGAGCAATTGCCGATGGTTGCCCTGGCATTCTTTTTCAAAACAATGCGGATGGCCATTTATACCAGGGCGATAAAACTTTACCCGGAACATTTTTATTTGGCCAGTCTACCTGCCATACAAACCTAAGTTTAAACGGGACCTTTAACGCATTTGGAGTTTACCTGCAGCCTAATGCTCTAAACTCAATATTCGGCTTAAATGCCGAGCTTCTTACAGATGCCTGTGTCGATCTTGGTTATTTAAAAAAAGGAAAGGAATTTAAACTTTCAGAAAAACTGGAAGATGCAGTATCAGCCAGGCATAAAATGGACTTACTTAGCTCCTATCTCATTAAAGAATTAAATGAAAACAAGGCTGGTAACAATAAAAGACTACAATATGCACTTGGAAAAATAACAGCATCGGCAGGGATGATTCCCATAACGTTGTTGCAGCAGGAAATCGGAATGTCAAAAAGGTGCTTTGAGCGGAATTTTAAACAATATGTAGGGATCTCTCCATACTTATTTTCCCGCATTTGCCGTTTCCAGGCTTCGTTAAAACAATTAAACAAGAATGATTTTAACAAGTTGTCTGATATTGCATACGATAATAATTACACTGACCAATCCCATTTCATCAGGTCGTTCAAGGAATTTGCAGGTCTCTCACCCAATCAATACCTAAAGCAATCTAACGAGGTTATTGAAAACCTCTCCGAACTCGTTTTATAAGTTGCGGCAGGTCAATACCTCATATCTGTGTATTAGCTAATTGGTATGAAATATCTCTTCCATACCAACCCAGGTTTGTTTTTTTGCTGCTGCTTCAGGTAACGGAATTTGGGTGGGATCGGTCCTTTTCCACCATTGTTTAGTAGTGCTGTCGGCAGCCATCTTTTTCATATCCTTATCAAAATCATCACCCACATATTCAAAATAACTAAACAAATAAAACTTGCCGTCAATTTCTTTCAGGTAGATTGAATAATTCCTGATATTACATTCTTTTATTTTGGCTAAAACACCTTTCCATGCATTGACATGAAGCTTTTTGTATTCAGCTAACTTTTCCGGTTTTAATCCTGTGATCATTCCATATCTTTTTACCGGATGATTACACGAAAAAATCAGGCTAACTATTAAAAACGAACACAACAGGTAAAGCTTTTTACAACACATAATCTCAGGCTTTTACTGGTACAACCGGAATCTCAATAGCATTTTTATCAAGCTCCAAAACAATTACCGAGCAGTTTTCATCCGGTAAAACCTGCGGAAGGTCAATTGTATAACTATTGTTATCCTGTTTTACAATTACAGCATTGCCATTCATGAAATACGCCTTCACAATTTTCACATTCTTTAAGGCAGGAATAGTTAATATGCCATCCTTTCGCGTAAAAATATGGAGGTAAACCTTATTGCCTTTGCGTGTAGCGCCATATACTTCATTAGGCACGTATGGACCTCCTTTTGTGGAATAAATACTTTCGCCATATTGTTTTAGCCACGCCCCCATTTCTTTCATGCGGACAACCTGCCTTGCTTCCATATGGCCATCCATCGCCGGCCCGATATTAAACAGCAGATTCCCATTGCCAGACGCCGTAGTTACCAAAGTGCGGATACATTCTTTAAGCGATTTCATCTGGTCGTTAGGTTTCCAGGCCCATTGGTTACAAATAGTGATGCAGCTTTCCCATGGCTCATTCATATTTAGCTTTCCTATGGTTTGCTCGGGCGTTAAAAAATCGCCCACAGCATCCCCACCTAATTTGTCACTTATCTTGCCAAGCCTGTTATTCGTGATCACATCAGGATCAACGCTTTTTATATATTGATATATTTCCTGTCCATCTTCTTTTGTCCATGGCTTTTCCCAATAACCATCAAACCAAAGCATGAAAGGTTTGTATTTGGTTATTACCTCCTTTAACTCATTTTTCATTCTTGTTTTAAAGGCAGGCATATCACCTTTTACATTTTTTGTAGAATCATAAGGGTTATGTATTGGATAATCCGGATCATGCCAGTCCAAAACCGTTAAGTAAATACAAAAAGTTACACCCTGTTTTTTACATGCTGTCGCCAGTTCTCCTACTATATCCCTCTTAAACGGCGATTTTGAAATATTATAATCCGAGTAAGCAGTCGGCCATAAACAAAAACCATCATGGTGTTTGGCTGTAATAACCAGGTATTTCATACCTGCATCCTTCGCAGTTTTCACCCACTCATCAGCATTGAACAATGTTGGATTAAATTCGTGGTACAAATTGTCGTAATCTGCTTGTGCTACTTCCTTATTACGACTCCAGCCTATCTCGGTACCACGCTGAGTTACAGGCCCAAAATGGATAAACATGCCGAACCGTTTATCCATAAACTGATCTAAAACAGCTTTTGGTGTTTTAATATTTTGTTGTGCAATGGCCGCACAAATACTTAATGCCAGAAAAATAACTAACCCTAAACTTTTTTTCATCATGCTGATTACCGATAACTTATTATCCCAAAAGGAAGCCTTGACGAACAGTGCTTTCCTTTAAATTATTTTATAAAATTATCATAGGTAATACTTAATTGAAATGGATAAATCTTATATCCTGATGGATTATAAAATGATGATGTGTTTATTTAAGTTAGCCAGCCCGTGTATAAACAATAATCCCCGGTATACTAAATGCAAACCGGGGATTAATAATTATTGTTTTAGTCTTTTTATACCTATCTGATATCCGGAATGGCAATTGCATCCATATCGGTATAGTCAAGATTCTCCCCTGCCATACCCCATATAAAGCTGTAACTTGCTGTGCCACTGCCCGCATGTATGCTCCATGGCGGCGAAACAATGGCATCATAATTATCCATAATAACGTGCCTTGTCTCATCCCCTTGGCCCATGTAATGAAAAATACGCTGTCCGGCAGGTACATCAAAATAAAAGTAAGCTTCCATACGCCTGTCGTGCACATGTGGAGGCATAGTATTCCAAACACTGCCTTCGTGTAAAATAGTAAGCCCCATCACCAGTTGGCAGCTATTTATGCCATCAGCATGGATATATTTATTTATAGTACGCTTGTTGGCAGTTGATGCATCACCTGCATTCACTTTTGCCGCCTGTGCATGTGTTATTAGTTGGGTTGGATAAGTTGCATGGGCTGGTGCCGAAAGAATATAGAATACGGGGGGATGTTCAGCATTTTTAGCCGAAAAGCTTACACTTTTTACACCTTTACCAATATAAAGGCAATCCAATTTTCCTAATACCCATGTTTGTCCGTCTGCTGTAATTTCTCCTTCGCCTGCTACGTTAATAATACCTATCTCGCGTCGTTCCAAAAAATACTCGGCCCTCAGGTTTGGGTAGCTTTCCAGGTATGGTTTTTTATTTACAGGGCAGGCAGCGCCTATTATCATCCGGTCGTAATGTGTATAAACGCAATTAATCTGATCGGCTTTTACCAGGTTATCAATTAAAAAACGTTCTCTAATTAAGCCTGTTTGATAAGTCTTAAAATCATCAGGATGAACACTTTGTATTACTTTCAAGATATTATTTATTTTAAAGGGGTTTCAATATTAGAAGCAAGTGTACAATTATGGCTCTTCATTAAGAAAAAAAATCAGCATATTTTACGAAAACGATGGAGATAATAAATATTGAAATCAAACACTTACTGTCAGACTTAAACGTTTTCGTAAATATAAGACCGGTTAACTGTTTAATTTAACTAAAATACTATGTATCTTGACCATAAATACCACCAATAAAACCGTTTGCAAATTATGAAACAGAAAATAAGTTATTCATTGGCTTTAATCCTTATTACCCTCTTTATGCTTACATCAAAATCAGCCCCGGCCCAGGTAACAAACGCAACTGCAAAAAAATGGGTAAAAAGTCGCGAATGGAGCAATGGTTGCAAATTACAGCTGTTTCCAGAAGTTAATGCCGATGAATTTTACAAGCAATATCACGCTAATCCTGCCTTATGGACTAAAGTATTTGCATATTTAAGAGATACAAACCTTGATACTTTATCGGTTGGTAAACATGTTATTGATGGCGATAATGCTTATGTCTCAGTAACCGAAGGCCCTACAAAAGATTTTGAGCATACCGCATGGGAGTCGCACCGTAAATATATCGACTTGCAGTATGTAATAAAAGGAAAGGAAAAAATGATGGTTGCTCCTTTAAGCGAAGCAACAGTGACCAAACCATATAATGAGGCGAATGACAATGCAAATTACATTTACGATGGCGGTAATTCGTACATAGCTGTACCCGGGACTTTTTATCTATTCTTCCCGGTTAATGTGCATCGCCCTAATATTAAAACCGATGGCGCTGATACAGAAAAAAAACTGGTAATCAAGATCAGAGTAGCTCAATAAATTAGACGGTGTCCATTTGGCGATATCTCTATAACCACTATCCCTTTTCGTAATGCAGGCAAACTACACCGGAGGTAAAGGCTTTGGTTGTTAAAAGCTTTAATTTTATGGCATGTTTGGTATCTCTAAATAAAGGTATACCCTGTCCAAGTATTATAGGGTTTACAAATAACCAATAATCGTCAATCAAGTTATACTGCATTAATGCATGTGCAGTGCCAGGGCTGCCAAACATCACTATTTCTTTACCTTCTTGTCGTTTTAATTCAATAATCTGCGCCTCTAAATTATCGCTGATAACTCTTCTTTTCTCCGAATCATGCCTCCTCATCGTCTTGGACACAATCACTTTATCAACCCTGTTATACCATTCTGCATGTTGAATTTCATGTTTTGATGCGTTAGGTTTATCGCCTGCAGTTGGCCAGTAGTTTTCCATTAACTCATAAGTAACCCGCCCGTACAAGCCGGTATCGGCATTGTCTGTGCGGTCGCCGGCGTAATCAAAAATATCGTCATCAATATGTATCCAATCAATTTCGCCATTAGGCCTTGCTGTAAATCCGTCAAGCGAGATATGCATAAATAAGATCAGTTTTCTCATTATGTAAGTTTTTAGTTTGTTTATCTGTTAACAAATATAAACCTGCATAACCTTCAGTAAAAGAGCCTTTAGTGCCATTCTAACGGTGTCTTTATGCCATTAAATCCCTGCTGTATTCTTATTGAAACAGTGTCCCTTCGTGAAAATGATTCCATGAGTGCCTGTATTCCTGGTAGGCTTGTATTTTGTCGAGCTTGGCACCTTTATTTGTTCCTGATGTGCAAAGGCCGTCCCAATCCCATACTGACGCGGTTTCGGTATCGGTTAGCTGCCCCGTAGGATCAAGATTAAAATGAAGTTCCTTTCCGTTTACGGTTCTATTCCAAACGTGGTAGGTTAAGCTGTCTTTTTCCAGGCTAACCACAATTGGCGTATTTGCCAGGTTATCATTTACCAGTCGCGTTTTTACCAGCTGCCTCCAATTGTAAGCTTTGGCTTTACCGTTGGTTATAACACCTAAAACCCAGCTTTTCCTTATCAGTGTATCTTTATTCTTAATCGTGCTATCTCTGTCCACCGCCTGAAGTCTGTCGTAATTTTTAAGGTCATTATAATCTGCAGTGAAATGTTTGTCAGGTTGTAAAATAAGTGAGCCTGGGTGCTTTGTAAGCCACGAGCTCAATGTTGATTGCTCATAATACAATTCTTTCAAATGGTTGCCCTTCATCGGCCCGACCGCTGCAACACCTGTTGCCTGGTACCACCAGCTTTTGGTGTCTACATCTTCAATTACTGCATTATAGTGTCTTGCACCTACTAAACGAAAATCCTGTCTTTTGCCATTAATCATCGGACTAAACACCCTTCCGGTGCGGCACATAGTACAATAAGTTACCAAAACGGGCTCGCCACCTACATTGTCCTGTACTTTATGGTGATAGCCGAGATATATAAGCGGGTAAGCCTTTGCAACATCGTTGTTGACAACACCCAATATAACATAGTTTTCAGGTACTTTATTTGTTATGGCGTTAGCAAATACCACCGATTTAGGCTCTTCAAACATGGTCTCGGCCTTAAACATAACATCGCTTATATAAAAACTGCCCAGATAAAGTGCAAGCACTACTATTTTAACAATTTTGTTTTTGCGCGAGTTTGCTGCAAAGTATTTAACAAAGTACACAACTATAAATAATGCCCCAGTTATACGCAGCGGCCATACAATCTTCTCAAGATAGTAAGATACAGTTATAGCATTAAGATCCTGGCTGCCGGGAAAAGGCATTAAAAGGTAAGCATGTACCAATCCAGGTATCAACAACAAACAGAAGCCTGTCCAAAATACCCATGGACTTGTTTTATTCTCTTTCATTTAAATATTTAGGTTAACATTTAAAGGTCTGCTTAAAAGATTAGATTTCAAAATTAATTTGAGGCAATATCATAGCTTATATAGCTGGCTATACGATAGTTAAACAGTTGGATTAACGAAAATTTACAGAAAAGCTGTAAGTATCATCATCAATATCAATAATTTTTACAAGCCCTGGCATAATTTATCGTTAAAAGCTGGATTTAATGCTTTTATTAGCATTATATTTAGCTCAAAATTAATTCTACCTTATACCTCTGCCTTCTATATGCACCGTTTTCTATTAAGATCATTACCTTTCCATAAGTTGCTTTTACTCATTATTGCCATTGCTACAATATTTTTATATGGATGCCAGCAAAATGATGATAACAAACACAACGAATTAAAAAAACAATTACGTGCAGTTGACAGCCTGATAATAGCCGGTAAAGGCGATAGTGCAATGGTTTTGTTAAACAAGCTCAGGCCCCGAATTCCTCAATCCGATCCGCTGATATGTATATATTATCACATTGAAACTGAGCATAATGCTTTAAAACCGAAGGTAATGAACCTGTACGCGGATAGTTCGCTGGCTTTTTTTAATAACGCCAAAACCATGAGAGAATATCCGGAGGAATACCTTCAAGCACTATTATCCAAAGGCGACGCTTGCCTTGCTGCTAAAAACTATATTGCTGCACTCAATTATTATTATAAAAGCAAGGAAGTTTTGTCTAAAACCGTCTGTGACAATGGTAATCTGGCTAATAAGATAAGTGCAATATATTTCGAACAGAAAAACTATAAACAGGCCGCCCGTTATTGCGTGGAAAGTTATAACCGGTTGGAACAATGCCACGAGAATATTAATGAGCAAAAGTTGTTTTTTATAAAACAGGGGGCGCTTAATAACATTGGTTTCTTTTACGAAAAGGCCGGAATGCTGGATAGCGCCAATTATTATTATTTAAAAGATGTTGATTATATAAGTAAAACCAATATTAAAGTACTTGGCATGCACAGTGTTAATTCGGCGTTGCAGGTGGTATATGATAATTTGGGTGGGGTAAATTTAAAAAAGAGTAATCTGGCCATTGCAGATACTTTTTTGAATAAAAGCATCAACCTTCCAGGAATTGATGATAATGCCGCAAAAACACCACCCTTGCTTAAACTGGCAGATTTGTACATCCGAACCGGTGATAAAAATAAGGCCCAGCTAGCTTTTAACGAAAGTAAAAAGTTGCTCGACAGCTTTCCAGATAAAAACAGGACTTATGAAATAAGCTGGAACAAATTATATGCACAATATTTATACAAAACCGGCAATCCGGCAGATGCTTACCGCTACCAGGAAAGGTATATCAACTTAAGGGATTCGGTTGATAATAGTTCTACTGTGCTTTACCGTCTTGATGTGCAGCAGGTTTTAAGTATTTTAAAACAAAAGCAAACTTTAAGCGAATTAGAGCAGGATAATAAAGTAAAAAGAATATACCTGGCCTGTTTTATCATCTTCGGTATACTGGCTGTTGCTATAATTTTAATGATCAACCAGATCCTTAAAAAAACAAAGGAAAATCAGAAAGATATTAAGGTACATAATCAGGAATTACAGCATACACTTGATCAGTTGGAACATGTTAACAAAAACTATATTCGCATAATGCGTGTAATGGCGCATGATCTCAGGAACCCGCTTTCGGGTATAACAGGCCTTGCGGCTATGCTTTTGGATGAAGATGAGCAGTTTTCGGACGAAAGCCGACACATGCTTAAACTAATAGAAAAAACAGGCATCCATTCAATGGAAATGATCAATGAGCTGCTTAAATCAGGGCTTTCAAACGAAGACGAGTTGGTGGTAAAACAATTGCTCGACTTAAATTCCCTGCTATATGATTCTGTTGAACTGCTTCAGTTTAAGGCAAAGGAGAAGCAACAACAGATAATATTTGAAAGCAGTGGCGTACCATTGATGGCTGAAATTAACCATGAAAAAATATGGCGGGTGATTAATAACTTAATTGTAAATGCTATAAAGTTTAGTCACCCGGCTGGTATAATTACTGTTGGTATTAAGAAAGAGAATAAAAACATCCTGATTTCGGTAGCTGATAACGGTATTGGGATTCCTGAAAAAGAAAAAGAGAGTGTTTTTGAAATGTTTACTCCTGCCAAAAAATTGGGCACTAATGGTGAACAGGCATTTGGCCTTGGTTTGTCTATTTCCAAAAGGATAATAGAACTGCATAAAGGCAAGATATGGTTCGAAAACAATCCTGATGGAGGTACTACTTTTTATATCGAGATCCCCGGTTCATAATAATTAACTAACCGGGTTTAAAATCAGGTCATATCGTTGTTCCTTTAATGGTTTGCCAAAACTGGTGGATTCAAGTTCTTCCATTAAAGTAAATCCTAACTTTTTATAAATAATTGCTGCAGCAATTTGCTCATTGGTTGTCCATAAATAGGACGTTTTATAATTTCTTTCTTTAAGGAAATCTATATACAGGCCAATCATCTTTTTCCCCAGCCCTATTCCACGATAATCATTTTCTAAAATAAAAAAACGTAACTGGGCCGAATCATTCTCCCTATGCATTAAAAGTAGGAAGCCTACAATCCTGTTATTGTGTTCAGCTATCCATACCCGATCTTTTTGAGGATCATAATTTTTGTAAAATTCATATAGTCCATATGCTACATAAGCTTCAAAACTTACACCAAAACCATGTTCCCTTTCGTAAATAGCGCCATGCATATAGGTGATATAGCCAATATCGCCGGGTTTTAGCGTTGTGCGGATAATAATATCCTCCAAACTAATATTATTTTTCATTCTTTTTTAAGTTTGATGTTTTTAAAATACTGCTGATCCCGTTCATGTGCCCAACAAGTTCATTTATCTGCTCGTCTGATAACGACGAAAGCAAATGCACAATCTTCTGTTGCGAAGTATTGCTCAATTCCGAAAAGATGGTTTTTCCGGTTTCTGATAGTTGCAGGTAATAAGATCGTTTGTCTTTATTATCCTGTCTTTTCTCAATAAGTTGTTTTTTTTCAAAGCTTCGCAGTATCCGGCTCAAATAGCCCTTGTCCAGGTTCAGCAATTCAATAAGGCCGCTTGCTGTCATCCCTTGGGGATAATGGTATAACTCGTACATTATACGTACTTCTGTAAGTGAGAAATCGCTGTTCAGGTATTTATCCAACAAACCTATTACAGAGGTATAATAGCGGTTAAATGCCCTTATCTGGGCTATATTTTCATCAATCATAAGGCAAATATATAAATATAGTTGCTTTTGTCAACTATATTTATATATTTTTACTAAAAGATGAATAAAGCCTGATTTTTAACAAGAATATTGGTTTCGAGAATGTGGATAAAAGGTATTATAAACTATTTGTAGTTATTAATCAGTTCCATAACCCTTTTCTCAAAATTTGCGGTATTAATACCAGTAATTTCCGTTATCACTTTAAAATAATTATCATCTCCCCAGCCGCAATCAATTAGCTCCTTTATTCCGGCTATTCCTTTGCGCCGTTCCACTTCATCACAGATTAAACTGGAAATTAACGATCTCACTTTTGTTTGATGCTCAAAGATCATTGGATTTTTACTGAATAACTCAAGCAGACTTGTCTGCGGATGCTTTTGCAGATATTGTTTTAATACCGGGACTAATTGCCTCTGGCTGATCATTTCGCCATTATCATCCGTATAGTAAGCATTACCCCAGCTATAAGCTATACCTTCTTCAGCGGCTGAGTTACGGGTATTCTTTCTTATCTTCCCTGCATAATAATGAAATACATCGTGCGAGAAATCCTCATTATGCATAATTGAGAAAATAGTACCGGCATCCGGGCCATATCCATCCGTTACCTGTCCTGCCGATTCACTATCATATTCGTACCCAAGCAAACGCAATATCTCCTGGTAATTATTACATAGGTAAAAATCGAAGTGTTCGGGCTGTAAGCCGAGTTTTTGGGCAATTTGCGTATTCTTTTTATCAAATATTTTAGCCCTTTCAATATTCACTTCATCCAAATAATGATAAGTGATATTGCCAACCTTTGTTGTTTTCCAGTTTTTGGTGAGGTAGTAAAGTGGAATAGAAAAAATCACCCTGTTATTATCCAGTTCAGCCATAAAGTTAATTACAGCCCTAAGTTGATCCTTTGTTGCAGCAGGATTTATAAATGCAAGCGAGATGATATATTGATTATCCTTAACCGGGTACAGGTTTATAAGCTGTGGTTTGTAATAATCCGGCTCTTTCCCGTTTGTTCTTATTGGTTTAAGGTCTTTATAGGTTGATAAGCTTAAAGTAGCCCCCAAAGGGCTTATTTCGTCTGGTAATGGCTTGCCATGGTTGATATGTACCAATAATGTATCAAGGGCATCCAATAATTTCGATCGTGTTTCAGCTGATACTGTTGAATGAAGTTCAATATTCCTGTTTATAGGTGTTTGCGCCCAAAGAGGTTGACTGCCGATTAAAAGGAAAAGACTTAACAGGTAATGCTTCATTATTTAGCAAACTGAATTTTTATGGCAGTTACCTGTTTAATGCATCTCGCTGGTTTTTTCTCGTCCTGCACGATAATACGGAATGGCCCGTCGGCAGGCAGCAATGGTTTGCCATCAATTTTATCAGCAAGTATAATTATCCTGTCCGTAAAATCTTTATCCAGTTCAGCCAATGCGAAAACAACCTGGTAGCCATCAGTTGCTTCTACCTGTACATATTTGGTCAAATTTTTACCTCTCAAATCCTTACCTAAAGTAACACCGGCCTTTTGCAGGATGGTAGATAATATAACTCCCGAATAAGTATGATCCTTTCCATCCTTGTCTTTTCGGGTTACTTCAGTTTGAGTAAACTGGTTTAGATCTGCCAATTTTAAATCAAGTGGTGTGGTTACCTCCCCACTAACTTTTATTGATGCCTCTTTAACAATAGTTTGCGCTTTTACTAAATAAGATATTGTAAATAAGGTTATTAGTGTAGCTAATATAAATTTATACTTTTTCATTTTTATTAAGATTGTGAGTTTTTCTGTACTTGTAATTTACTCCTCAAAGCTATTCATCCATTTCCTGATTAATGCCACCCTGTCTTTTAAAAACTTTGGCCCGAAGAAGATACTCGACCAATCATCAAAATTTTCGTATTGAAAGCCAAGATAAAATACCCAAAATGCAAAACCAAGATAAGGTATTGCTTTAAGTTCGTCATCATGTAATGGCTTTACTTTCCGGTAATTCTCTATAAAAATATTAAAAGCACGGTCAGCCTCGGTTTTTGTAAGTCTGTTATAACTCACATCCATGAAAAAATGGATATAAAATGAAGTAATATCATTGGCAAGGTATCCTTTCCCGGAAAAATCAAAATCGAAAAAGGTAATGTTATTGTCTTCGTCAAAATGAAAGTTCTTTGGCAAAAAATCGTAATGGCAATAGCCATAACTAAATTTCGACAAATCAAATTGCCCCAGCTTTGCAATCACCTCCTCTGCTGTGTTCGTTAAGTAAGCATATTCTGTTTCGAGTTCGTTAAAGGCCTCCTTGATAACTTTTAAAGGCAGGTTAATGGTTGTATCTATATTAAATTCTTTACGGTAATGCGATAAAGTAATGTTAGCCGTTATATTGTGGATGGCAGCCATTTCCTGCCCGATAATGCCTAACTGTTCGTCACTCAGTTCGTTAAACACTTTGCCTTTAGCATAGCTGAATAATACTCCATAACGGATACCTTCGGCTGCATTAAAGGTTTGTATTTGGTTACCTGTTAAATCTTTTATTGGATAAGAAACCTTTGCCCCCTTATCTATCAGGGCATTAAGCAGCTCAACTTCGCCTTTTATTTCTTCAAGTTTACGATGCTGGTCGCGATAGATTTTAAATACATATTTTTCAATACCGTTATCTAAAACATAGGTGTCGCTTACGTTATGGATCAATAATTGGCAGGTCATGTCCTTGAATCCATATTGCTTTTCAAGGAAAACCTTTAGCGCAACAGAAGATAAGGTGGAATATTGAGTCGGAAAAATGTCCATTGTTATAGGGCTGAGTGCCCGCAAAGATAGCTTCGCTTAATTAGAGACGCAATATTTATTCAAATGGGTTATATCCAACTTGTGCCAATTGAAATCTATCTGAAAAATTATTAGTCAAAATCTCTTTTAACGCTGCTGGACTATCAGTAATAAGCCCATCAGGATCAAGGTTTAGGAATTGGTTAATCTCAAACGGTAAGTCTAATGTCCAGGCATATACCAATTTAAAACTATTTCCTCCGTCCCTAAGCGCAACGGCCCGTTTAATCCTTCCAATAAAAAAGTCGGCAAGCAACGGAATCTGAATAGAAATTCCATCGGCATACGTATAATTAGGCACATTAAGTGACCTAAAAAAAGCGTCGGTAAATTCAGGTTCGGTATGTTCATCTACACCAAGCGCCCTATTTGGTGATAAAACAGATGCACCAGCCTGAAAAAATACGTGTTCGTCCTCTGTCGCCAGCGACCGTGTAACTGTAATACAGGTGCCATTGAACTGGTTTGAAAAGTTAGTATCAATGCAATCGAAAAGTTCAAGAATATTTCCGTCAGAGTTTTTGGTATCAAACATAATAAGCGCTGGTATAAGCGCGGGATTTGTTTGAAAAGCAAGACTTAACCCTTTCAGGTAATTTGCAAGCGATAAATCGGTACTGGTTGTGCCCTCACCCATGTAATATATGCCATCTACAGCGTGAATGTCAGGTTCAAGTGCATTTGCACCTGCTTGCAGGTAATTTATAGCATCGGCAACTTTATTAGGGTTATGCCCGATAATAAAAAACTGTCTCATAATGAAGATAGTTTAGGTAAGGATTAGGTTAAATATCTTGTACTTAGGTATGTTTAAGTATACATATTTACGATTTTTATTCCAACGGACAAAATTTCTATAAAATTTCAGAGCTATTGAAAAGCTTCGTATTTAACTGTTTACAAGCATAACCAACTCAGCACTACGAAATACACCGCGCTCCAAATGCCATCCTTAAATATTCCCCTTCTTTAATTCATCCACAGCAAAATTAGCCGCCCTGGCAGTTAGGGCCATGTAGGTTAATGATGGGTTTTGACAAGCTGATGAAACCATACAGGCCCCATCAGTTACAAATACATTTTTGGCATCCCAAACCTGATTATGCTCATTGAGCACCGATGTTTTCGGATCTCTGCCCATACGTGCTGTGCCCATTTCGTGGATTCCATCTCCAACGTTATGTCCGCGGTCCCACGAGGTTATATTCTTAACTCCTGCCGCATCAAGCATTTCCCTTGCTTCTTTCACTATATCAACCCGCATCTTTTTCTCATTATCCTTTATTTCGGCATCCATAGCTAATATCGGCAACCCCCATTTGTCTTTTCTTTTTGGGTCGAGTGTTATCTTGTTTTCGTGATACGGTAACAGCTCGCCAAAGCCACCTATGCCTATTGTCCATTGCCCGGGTTCTGTAATAGCTTCCTTAAAAGCCGAGCCTATATTTAATTCGGCAACATTCCTGCTCCACCCCTCACGCCCTGCGCCGCCCTGGTAACCAAAGCCCCGCATATAATCACGTTTATCGCCAAACAGGTTGGCAAAGCGCACTACATATATCCCGTTTGGCCTTCTGCCGAAGTAATATTTATCCTCATACCCCTCGACCGTACCCGATGCACCAAGATTATAATGATGATCCATAATATTATGGCCTAATTCGCCGCTGCTGCTCCCCAGGCCCCCTGGCCAGATATCAGTTGCCGAGTTCATCAAAACCCACGCACTGTTAAGCGTAGAGGCGTTAACAAACACAATTTTTGCATGATATTCATAGGTTTGATGCGTTTCCGCGTCAACTATTTCAACCCCGGTAGCTTTTTGGGTATTCTTATCGTAAATAATTTTGGTTACAATTGAAAATGGCCTCACAGTTAAATTACCAGTAGCCCGGGCTGCCGGCAAGGTTGACGATTGTGTACTGAAATACCCACCAAACGGGCATCCTTCCCAGCACCGGTTACGGAAATGACAGGCGTTCCTGTCAGGAATGGCTTCTGTAAGGTTGGCGCTGCGGCCAATTATCATATGGCGGGTGTTGTTATAATGCTTTTTCAGCCTATCGGATACATCTTTTTCTACACAGTTCATATCCATTGGCTTTAAAAAATGACCATCAGGTAGTTGCGCCAAGCCCTCTTTCGAGCCATTTACCCCTGCAAATTTTTCCACATGATCGTACCATGGTGCAAGGTCTTTATAGCGGATTGGCCAGTCAATAGCCCAGCCGTCTTTTGCATTGGCTTCAAAATCAAAATCACTCCAACGATAGCTTTGCCTGCCCCATAGTATTGAACGGCCGCCCAATTGGTACGACCGCCACCAGTTGAATGGCTTTATTTCAGTATATTGGGGCATCCTGTTCATTTGCCCAATAATCCATAATCGGTTCATATGCGCCCCATCCGCGTGATATCACCGGGCGCTCTTTTCGTTCTGCTTGCGTTGCACTTCCTCTATGTTCAAACTCCCAGGGATCTTTTGCGGCAGATTTATAATCTTTCAGGTGTTCAAAATTACGCCCGCGTTCCAGCATAATGGTTTTAAGTCCGCGGCCGGTAAGCTCTTTGGCAGCCCACCCGCCGCTTATGCCCGATCCAATAACAATTGCATCATAAGTATTATTGGCCTTAGCCTTGCCATTTACATTAACAGTATCTGCCGACATAATTTTTTAGTTAAAAGTTTGGTGAACAAATTGGTATTACAATAATATTCATTTAGGCCAACTATAACAAGGCATTAATTGTGTACAAAACAATTAATTGAAAAAGAAACCTGATGGTACCCCCCCCCTTTTTACTTGCAAAACGGGGGCGATCCAGCAAAGCGCAGATCGGGTGAGTCAAAATCGGCATCGTGCAATGCAGTTAATAACTACAAAATTTAGTAATTTGGCCCAGTTTAACTATAATGAGCATAACCGTATACGGCTTACAGGATATAAAAAAAGAAGTTCAGCATTTGCCGCATGAGCAATTGGCCGAGCTTTGCCTGCGCCTTGCACGTTATAAAAAAGAAAACAAAGAGCTGCTGGCTTATTTACTGTTTGATGCCAGCGACGAACACTCATTTATTGAAAAAGTAAAGGGCGAAGTTGGCTTTATGCTGAGCCAGTTGCCATCACAAAGTTACCTTGCTGCAAAAAGTATCCGTAAAGTTTTAAGGCTGATTAGTAAGTATGTTAAATTTATAGGCTCGAAAGAAGCAGAAATTGACTTACTTTTGAATTTTTGCCACAATTACCTGCAATACATCAACCGCAATACATCGTATAAGCCTTTGCGGCTGATACTGGTAAGACAGGTGCAAAAAATTAGTACCAACATTAAAAAATTGCACGAAGACCTGCAATTTGATTACGTGAATGATTACAACGCATTACTGGATGAAGCAGAAAAGAAGTTTCCCTGGTTTTACAAGAATGATTATTTGTTGTAACATCTTATACGTTTTAAAATCTAACTAATAAAATTAACTGATAGTGGCCGGAAAAGAAGCAGCTTTTAAAAAGATTTACGAAGCCAATTCAAAAAAGATCTACCACTTGTGTTATGGTTATACCGGTGATGATGACGCTGCGAGCGATCTTTTGCAGGAAACGTTTCTAAAAGTTTGGCAAAACCTCGATAAATTCCGTAACCAGGCCATGATCTCCACCTGGATATATCGTATTGCTGTTAATACTTGTCTTACTTACCTCCGTTCGGAAAAACGGCAGGCAAAAGACGAGCTTACTCCATTTATATCTGAAAATAAAAAAGAAGAGCTATCCGAAAAAAACGAGCAGGTAGCCTTACTTTATAAGTGTATATCGAAATTGGAAGAATCAGAAAGAATTATAATTACAATGGTGCTCGATGAGTTGCCATATCCTGAAATTGCAGATATATCAGGCATCTCGGAGGGCAACCTGCGGGTGAAGATCTATCGTATTAAACAAAAGTTAACCGAATTGTATAACCACTATGAAAGAATTTGAGCATTTAATGTCGGTTTGGCAGGGACAGCCAAAACCCGACAAGCTTTCGGTGGACGAGGCGCTAAAACAAGTGAAGAAAGGCATCAATGGTATAACCAGCAAGTTATACTGGGGCATTGTAGGGATGGTAGCGCTAATAGTATGTGCTTTTATAATAACGTTCTTTTTTGCATTCCGTTCCCCTGCCACAATCATAGGCATATTGATAATACTGATTACCATGCTCTTATACCTGTCCCTCATTATAAGGCATTACCACATATTAAACAAACACGATCTTACCCAAAACCCTACCGAATACCTCAATACGCTTAAAGAATATCAAAAAAACCGAACTAAAGTTATAGGCTGGTTTTATTATGTTTTTATGTTGATGATAAGCGCCGGACTAGCCCTTTACTTCATTGAGGTACTTGAAAATGCACCGGTTTACTTTAAGCTGATAACTTATGGTTCCATTATCATCTGGTTTTTGTTCATCACCTTCTATTTAAAGCCACGAATGTTTAAAAACGAGGAAGAGAAGCTAAACCTGATGATTGACAGACTGATCCGCCTGCAGGAGCAATTTGATTAAAATGATCTCAATACAAAAAGCTGGACTTGCCGATGCTGATAAACTATTGGCCTACAGCAAAAAGACTTTCTACGATTTCTTTGCCCATCTTAACGATGCAGCCAATATGGAGGCTTACGCCGCTATTGCATTTACCAATAAAAAAATACTTGCAGAGCTAACCAACCCAAACTCCGAATTTTATTTTGCAATGCTTGACAACGAGGTTGTTGGTTACCTTAAACTAAATTTCAACAATGCCCAAACCGAGTTTCAGGATGCAAATGCTATCGAAGTTGAACGCATTTATGTTTCCGGCGAACATCATGGTAAGCATATTGGTCAGCAGCTTTTAAATTTTGCTATACAAGCAGGTATCAGCAGGCAATTACAATACGTCTGGCTTGGTGTATGGGAGCATAACCAAAAGGCAATAGGCTTTTATGAGCACAATGGTTTTGAAATATTCAGCAGTCATGAATTTTTATTGGGGAGCGACAAGCAAACTGATTTACTGATGAAGAAACAATTATAACTATTATCCCCTCATAAACGGATTAAAATTCCTTGTGCCAATTTCCATGCCTGCTGCCCGGCACACTGTCTTTTCACCGAATTTAAAGTTTATCTTATCCATTGCCTGGTATAGCTTTATGCGCTCCTCATTATCTTCAAAAAGGTTTATCTGGTAGCTGCCTGTGCACAAGTTGCTTAACCTTACTCCTATTAATCTTATCGGACGGTGCTGGTTCCACGCTTTTTTAAGCAGATTTTTTACACCCGGTATTAAAATATGTTCTGCAGAGGTTAAGGATATTTTTTCTTGTTGGGTATGGGTTTCAAAATTGGCATAACGTACTTTTATTGCCAGGCACGATGCTACTTTGTTCTCCTTTCGCAGTTTGGATGATAATTCTTCAGTCATTGATACCAGGATATTTTCGATGCTTTGCTTATCTGATATGTTAGTATGAAAAGTATGCTCGGTAGATATAGATTTACGCTCGCTGTGAGGCACTATCTCGCCCTCATCAATACCATTTGCCTTATCCCATAAATACCTGCCCATTTTGCCGAATATAGCTTCCAGGAAGCGAACGTCTGTTTTTTGAAGCTGCCCTATCCGCTCAATGCCATACTGGTGCAGCTTACCGGCAGCGCTTTCGCCCAGGCCGGGAATCTTTCCTATAGCCAGCGGCGCCAAAAACTCCTTTTCCTTGCCATGAGGAATAAACATCTGTCCGTTAGGCTTAGCCTGGTTAGTGGCCATTTTCGATACAGTTTTACCCGACGACATCCCGAATGAAATAGGCAATTGGGTTTCGCGTATTATCTTTTGCCGCAGCTCGGTGGCGTGCTGGTAACAATTATGAAAGCGATCCATACCGGTATAATCAACATAAAACTCATCTACAGAGGTTTTCATGTACAATGGCACTGCATTATGGATGATCTCTGTAACCTCGCGCGATGCCTCGCCATACCTGCCGTGCGAACCGCGCAGTACAATGGCATGCGGGCATAATTTTAAGGCTTGTCGTGTAGGCATGGCTGAATGCACCCCATATTTACGTGCCTCATAGCTACAACTGGCAACCACTCCCCGCTCTGCCGAGCCGCCGATGATCACCGCTTTGCCAATCAGCGATGGATCAAACTTGCGCTCAACCGATACGAAGAACGAATCAAGATCGATATGCATTATGGTGCGTTTGGCAGTCATTCAACAAAAGTAAAAAATAAATTGAAATTACTAAAAATATTAGCATTTTAGCAGTCGAAATATTGTTGCGTTATGATGAGCTACGCCGACTATTTAATGATCATTTCCCCGCCCGATGACTTAATAAAAGAGGTCAATAGGTATAAACGCGCCTCTGTAAACGCGATTGGTCATTTCGAGGGCATGCATAGCATGGCGCATATTACCATAACCCATCAAACCAGGTGTAAACCATTTTTAGCACATCCTGCTATTATGCGGATGGGTGAAAGATTAAGCACAATGCCACCTGTTGAATTATTCATAAACAGGTTCGATTTTTTCAACCATGGACAAAGCGCTAAAACCATTTACGCCAAAATTGAACGGACTGAACGCTGCGATAACTGGTTCCAACTGCTAACCATGCAGATGGGAATAAAGGTGCATAATCTGGTGCCGCATATCACTATTGCCAGCAATATCCCGGTAACTGCGTTTAATAAATTATGGCCGAATTTTGAAGGCAAGGAGTTTAAGCGCTCATTTATAGTAAGTAACTTAACTATTTTACAAAGAGATACTTATGCAGAATATAGAAAGTGGGAAGTTTATAAAGAATTACACTTTGGCAATAAACTGCTGGCGTTTTGAGATAAGAAAAAGCGTAAAGCTGAAAGCAAAACAATAGTAGCTAAAAAGCTTTTGGATTTATGCTTTTATCTTTGAGCTCTCACTTAAATAAAAATCCATTTGCAAATGCTAAAAATATTAGCAATATTTGTTTTTAAAACAAACGGTTATGACAGAGTATCATGATTATTTAATAGTGCTTTCACCACCTGAAAGCGTTATCAACAGTGTAAAACAGCTAAAGGATAGCAGTGCAAAAGTGATTGGCGAATATGACAGTCATTACTCAAAGGCGCACATTACCGTTCAGTACTGGCCGCGTAAAAGGCAGGTATGGATTGAGCCGATGATCCCCAAGCTGGAACGTGATCTGCAAAATCTGTCTCCTGCCGTACTTGACATTAATGGCTTTGATTATTTCGACCATGCTGAAAAGCCAACCATTTATACAAAGTTAAAATCGACCCAACAAACAGAAATTTGGTTTAAACATTTACGCAGATACTTCAGCAAGCCCGATTTTGAGCCGCATATCAGCATTGCGCGCAGTATCCCAACCGCTGCATTTAATAAACTGTGGCCTCATTTTAAAGACCTTGAATGGAACGAACAAATTAAAATTGACAGGTTAACCATACTGCGCCGGGAAACCATCGGGCACGAAAAGGTTTATAAAAAGATAAAAGAAATACCATTTAACAGCAGGTACGATTTCTATACGTTTGCCAATTCGAAGCTTAAAGCCCCTGCAATACCATTAAAGCGTGTTAATACACAGCAATTTAGCCTTTTTTAACAATTTATTAACCAAAAACAAACCTTTTCCTATCTTTGCGCCGGGGTAAGTCTTTTACGGCCAGCTCCTCTTGAACTCCCCCAGGGTGGGAACGCAGCAAGGGTAGAGAGTTGAGCGGCGCGATAAAAGTAGCTTACCCTTTTTTGTGCCTTTATGTTTCGTTAACCGATATTCGGCATTCATTATTCGATATTATTGAGCTTAATCCCCTATCTATAGCCTCAAATCACTAATTTCGCAAAAACATTTACTACACTAATGCTCGATATACTCATTATAGGTGGCGGCCCCATAGGAATAGCCTGCGGACTTGAAGCCAAAAAAGCAGGTTTAAGCTTTTTAATTGTTGAAAAAGGCTGCTTGGTTAATTCGTTATACAACTACCCTTCTACCATGACGTTTTTCTCCACATCCGAGAAGCTGGAAATTGGCGGTATCCCCTTTGTAACCATAAGCAATAAGCCAACCCGCTCAGAAGCATTGGAGTACTATCGCCGGGTAGCCACATCAAACCATTTGCCGGTTAATTTATTTGAAGAGGTAACAGGTGTAAAAAAAGAAAACGATATTTTTACAATAACCACCAACAAGGCAACTTACCAGGCAAAAAAGGTGATCCTTTGCTCCGGGTTTTATGATATTGCCGTAAATCTGGATATCCCTGGCGAAGACCTGCCAAAAGTAAAGCACTATTACAAAGACCCGCACTATTATGCCATGCAAAAGGTAGTTGTGGTTGGCTCAAGCAACTCGGCAATTGACGTAGCACTGGAAACTTACCGTAAAGGCGCGGATGTAACATTGGTTATCCGTGGTGAAGAAGTTAGTCACCGAGTTAAGTATTGGGTTAGACCTGATATTATCAACCGCATAAAAGAAGGCAGCATAAAGGCTTATTTCAACTCTAATTTAAAGGCAATAAGACAGCACGAGGTTGATATTGAAACACCTGAAAGTACAATAACTATCCCCAACGATTTTGTTATGGCGATGACCGGCTACAGGCCAAATTTCGACTTCCTTAAAAAACTGGGTATCACCTTAACTGATGATAAGTTTATCCCTCATTATAATTCCGAAACAATGGAAACTAACCTGCCGGGCCTATACCTTGCAGGCGTTGTTTGCGGCGGGTTAGATACACATCTTTGGTTCATTGAAAACTCAAGGATACATGCAGAGATGATTATTGGGGATATTGTTTCGAAACGTTGAAATGTTGTAAAGTTGGAGGGTTGAAATGTTTTGAAAACATTAGAAACATTATCAACTATTGTAGTGAAAACTTTCAAGGTCAATGTCATCCAAATCATAACATTGCAACTTTATAACATTTCAACCTTCCAACAATAAAACAATTCATTTTTTTCTTGCATAAATAAAAATTAATGCAATACTTTGCACAAAATTTAAAAAACAATAAAAACAACATTAAAAATGAACCAACAAAGCTTAAATAAGCAAATGATCAGAGCAATCTTTGCTCCGGTTACCGCTGCTTTGGTTTCAACTGTTTTTTTATTTTCTCCTTCACGACGAAGGCCGTACATGCCCCGGGTTTGATTTAGTTCTCGTCCTAAACCCAAAATGAAGTTTTTATTAAACTTCTCCCACAAAAGATCATCTAATTATTAACGCCCTAAAGGCAAATAATTTAACGGTAATTTTTCTATTTCAATGATTAAAGATTTTGATATACAGGTAGCAAGCGCGCAGCACGTTGATTATGCACAGCAGATCTGCGATGAAATGGCCGAATCTGCAAAAGCACGCGGCACAGGCATTGCCCAACGCTCGCCCGAATACGTTGCTAATAAAATGCTTGAAGGCAAAGCAGTTATTGCATTCCATAAAGATGGTACATGGGCAGGTTTCTGCTACATAGAGACCTGGAGCCATGGCGATTTCGTGGCGAACTCAGGCTTAATAGTTAGTCCGCAGTTCAGAAAAGAAGGGCTGGCAAAGGCAATTAAAGAGAGTATCTTCAAATTATCCCGCACCAAATACCCAAATGCCAAGATTTTTGGTCTTACAACTGGTCTGGCTGTAATGAAAATAAATTCAGATTTAGGCTACGAACCGGTAACCTATTCAGAACTTACACAGGATGAAGATTTTTGGGCAGGATGCAAAAGCTGCGTAAACTATGATATCCTGATGAGCAAGGGGCGTAAAAACTGCATGTGTACCGCAATGCTGTTTGATCCTGCCGAAAAACAAAAGGAATACGAGGATAAAATGAAAAAGATTACGCATAAAGCAACGTTGCTGGAGCGTATTGAAAATGCGATTAAAAAAAGGATAGATAAATTCTCCTATAGCACAACGTAAAGACACAAACGAATAATTACAGCGGCGCAAGTATTGCGTCTCTACATAATACAAAATCCATGAAAAAAAAGGTTGTTTTAGCTTATAGCGGCGGTTTGGATACCTCATTCTGCTGCATTTATTTAACACAGGATCTTGGTTACGAGGTTCACTCGGTAATTGTAAACACAGGAGGTTTCTCTGAAGAGGAACTAAAAGGTGTTGAAGAACGTGCCTATAAAATGGGCGTTACCTCTCACCATGTGGTTGATGAAACTGAAAACTTTTATAATACCTGTGTTCGCTTTTTGATCTATGGTAATGTATTGAAGAATAACACTTATCCCCTTTCTGTAAGTGCGGAACGGGTTAGCCAGGCAACCGCAATTGCAAATTATGCAAAAGAAATAGGCGCTGAGTTTGTGGCCCACGGAAGTACCGGTGCGGGTAACGACCAGGTACGTTTTGATATGATCTTTAATATTCTTGTCCCCGACGTACAGATCATCACCCCTATCCGCGATCTTAAGCTAAGCCGCGAAGAAGAAATTCAATACCTGAAAGATCATGGTGTTGAAATGAACTTCGAAAAAGCAAAATATTCAATCAATAAAGGCATCTGGGGAACTTCAGTTGGTGGTAAGGAAACTTTAACCTCTAATTTAGGCTTACCTGAAGAGGCGTGGCCTACACAAGTCAGTGAGTCAGGAGTCAGAAATCTTGAGTTAGTATTTGAAAAAGGCGAATTGATTGGAATTGATGGTGAAAAATTTAGCCACCCAACAAAAGCTATTCAGGCGCTGCAAGCTATTGCACAACCTTACGGAATTGGCAGAGATATACATGTGGGCGATACCATTATTGGCATTAAAGGCCGCGTAGGCTTTGAAGCCGCAGCACCAATGATAATTATCAAAGCGCACCATACTTTAGAGAAACATGTACTAACCAAATGGCAATTATCATGGAAGGATCAGCTTTCCTCATTCTACGGCAACTGGCTGCACGAAGGTCAGTTCCACGATCCTGTTATGCGTAACATCGAAGCCTTTTTATCAGATACGCAGCATAATGTAACCGGTAAAGTGTTTGTGGAATTACATCCATACCGTTTCCAGATCATAGGGATTGAGTCAGCACATGATCTGATGTCTAATAAATTCGGCAGTTATGGCGAAATGAACAACACCTGGAGTGGTGAAGATGTAAAAGGTTTCTCAAAGATATTTGGCAACCAGGTAATGATTTATCACAAGGTAAATTCTTAATTGATGGAAACTAAAGTAAGGGCCGGAATTGTAGGTGGCGCAGGATATACAGGCGGTGAAATGCTTCGTATCCTGATCAATCACCCAAATGTCGACATAGCATTTGTACATAGTACCAGCAATGCCGGAAACCATGTTTATGACGTGCATACTGATCTGTTTGGTGATACTGACCTAAAGTTTGCTGCTGAACTGGCTTATAATATCGATGTTTTGTTTTTATGTGTAGGCCATGGTGATGCCAAAAAGTTTTTGGAAGCTAATCCCATCCCTGATAATATTAAGGTGATTGACCTTAGCCAGGATTTTAGATTGAAAAATGATGCCACAAGCCATAAAACAAGAACCAAGGAATTTATTTACGGTTTGCCTGAGCTAAACAAAGAAGTTATTAAAAAGGCTAACAATATAGCTAATCCGGGATGCTTTGCTACCTGTTTACAGTTAGGCTTGCTCCCATTGGCATCAAAAGGGTTGTTAAATAGCGAGGTTCATATTACTGCAACCACCGGATCAACTGGTGCCGGGCAAAGTCCTTCTGCTACAACCCACTTCACCTGGCGTAATGATAACCTTTCTGTTTACAAAGCATTTGAACATCAGCATTTAAACGAGATCGGGCAATCGCTAAAGCAATTACAGTCAGGCTTTAATCAGGCTATAAATTTCATCCCTTATCGTGGCGATTTTACCCGCGGGATAATTGCGTCTATGTATATTGATACTGACCTATCAGAAGTTGATGCATTAAAGCTGTATCATCAATATTATGATGAGCACCCGTTTACGCATGTAACTAGACATGATATCGACCTTAAACAAATAGTGAATACCAACAAATGCTTTATACAAGTTAAAAAACATGGTAGCAAACTATTGATAATAAGTATTTTAGATAACCTGTTAAAAGGTGCATCAGGCCAGGCAGTACAAAACATGAACCTGATGTTTGGTTTAGATGAAAAGGCCGGACTAAAACTAAAAGCTACGGGATTTTAGTACAAAATTATTATTTAACTTTTTAAAGCCCCTTTAGGGGTTTGGGGCATATGAAACTATTCGACGTTTATCCTATCAATCCAATTAACATAGTAAAAGGCACTGGAAGCCTGGTTTACGATGACAAAGGAACTGAGTATCTCGACCTTTATGGTGGCCATGCCGTAATATCTATAGGCCATACTAATCCTCATTATGTTAAACGATTAGAAGATCAATTGCACCAGATTGGCTTTTATTCCAATTCGATTGAAATTCCTTTACAGAAACAATTGGCTGAAAAATTAGGACATGTTTCGGCTAAGGAGGATTACCAGTTATTTTTATGTAATTCGGGCGCTGAGGCGAATGAGAATGCTTTAAAGCTGGCTTCATTTTATAATGGTAAAAAGAAAGTAATTGCGTTTACAGGGGCTTTTCATGGCCGTACATCATTGGCAGTTGCAGTTACCGATAATCCTAAAATAGTTGCTCCGGTTAATGAAACAGATAACGCAATTTTTCTTCCATGGAAAGATGAAGCTGCACTGGAAAAAGCATTTGCCGAAAATGAAATCTCATCAGTAATAATTGAAGGTATCCAGGGGGTTGGTGGTATCCAGGTTGCTCCTGAGGGCTTTCTGCAAAAGATAAGATCATTGTGCGATGCCAATAATGCAGTTTTTATTGCCGATTCTATTCAGTGCGGCTACGGACGGTCGGGAAAGTTCTTTTCACACGATTTTGCAGGCGTAAATGCCGATATTTATACCATGGCAAAAGGCATGGGCAACGGGTTCCCTGTTGGCGGCATTATTATATCGCCCAAGATCCTGCCTGCCTACGGAATGTTGGGTACAACTTTCGGAGGTAATCATCTGGCCTGTGCTGCCGGTTTAGCCGTTCTGGAAGTAATGGAGCGTGATAACCTGATACAAAATGCAGCCGAAGTTGGCGGATACCTGATAACCGAGCTTAAAAAAATCAAACAGGTAACAGAGGTGCGCGGTCGTGGGTTAATGATTGGCATAGAGCTGCCTGCCGAATTTGCGCACGTACGTAAAGAGCTGTTGTTTAAGCATCATATTTTTACCGGCGAGGCAAAACCAAATGTAGTACGGTTATTACCTGCGCTTAATTTGACCAGGGCGCATGCCGACAGGTTTTTGGAATCGTTTACAAGTATCTTGAATCAATAACTTTTAAAACAAGGTCTTCTTCTTTGGAGAAGATTTAGTAAGGCTTATGAAACTATTTTCTTCCGTACACGATGTTAACGACATTAATGCCCTTGTGAAAGAGGCTTTACAGCTTAAGCAATTCCCTTATGCTTTTAAGAGTTTGGGAGAAAACAAGACAATGGCGCTTGTTTTTTTAAACCCAAGTCTGCGTACCCGAATGAGCACTCAGAAGGCAGCCCTTAACCTGGGTATGAATGTGATGGTACTTAACATGGATAAGGAAGGCTGGGCATTAGAACTTCGCGATAAAGTGATCATGGACGGTAGTACTGTTGAACATATTCGTGAAGCTGCTGCAGTTATGGGTCAGTACGCCGATATCATTGGGGTACGCTCATTTCCTGGGTTAAAAGACCGTGAGGAAGATTATAGTGAAATGATCTTTAACAAATTTGTGCAGTTCTGTGGTGTGCCTGTTGTTAGTTTGGAATCAGCAACCCGTCATCCCTTACAAAGCTTAGCTGATTTAGTGACCATTGAAGAATTAAAGACCCGTAGCCGCCCTAAAGTTGTTTTAACCTGGGCACCACATATTAAACCATTGCCACAGGCTGTACCAAATTCATTTGCAGAGTGGATGTGCAGGGCGGATGTTGATTTCACCATAACCCATCCAAAAGGTTATGAGCTTTGCTCTGATTTTACTCAGGGCGCAACAGTAACCCATAACCAGGATGAAGCTTTAGCTGATGCTGATTTCATTTACGTAAAAAACTGGTCAGCCTATGAGCCTTATGGTAAGATATTTCCGGGTAATGAAGATTGGATGCTGACCAATAAAAAGTTGAAGATCACCAACAATGCAAAGATCATGCATTGTTTACCCGTAAGGCGTAATTTAGAACTGTCTGATGAGATTTTAGATGGAGAAAGCTCTATTGTTGTGCACGAAGCTGCAAATCGTGTATGGGCGGCGCAAGCGGTTTTAAAAAGGATGCTGGAAAGTTTAGAGACTAGCTAATCAGAGTTAGAGATCAGACAAAATCTTTAAATTCGACAATGTAAGCCCTTTATGTATATCCCATCATTTAATAAGTTCGATAACGTAGATGAAGCTTTTAGCTTTATGCAGCGTTATGGTTTCGCTACTATTGTAACGGTTAAAGATGGTGTTCCTACTGCTACACACCTGCCTTTCATTGTGCAACAGATGGAAGACAAGATCATACTCAAATCTCACTTTGCAAAAGCTAATCCACAATCGGCAGATATAATAGATAACCGGGCACTGGTGATATTTACCGAACCACATGCTTACGTTTCACCATCCAATTACGAGAAACAAGAAAACGTACCTACCTGGAATTATTTAGCGGTACATGCTTACGGTAACTGTGTTTTGTTAGATGGTGAAGAAAGTAAATCAGCCCTATTAAAAGAAACCATCCAGAATTACGAGGCAGGGTATTTAAAACAATATGAAAGCCTGCCAGATGACTATAAGCAAAAAATGATGAAAGGCATTGTTGCCTTCGAGGTTATTGTGGATGATCTTCAGGCGAAAAAGAAGCTGAGCCAAAACAGAACTGAAAAGGAACGCGAGAATATAATAACAACATTCAGCGCATCGAAAGATGCTAATGAGAATGAAATAGCTGCTTACATGAAGACTTTTTCGAAATAATCCCTAAGTTGATACTTCCTTCTCCTTTATCGACGAATTAATCAGCTTGTTTAAGGTTAATCCCTGCACTACTATAGAAAATATCACTATAAAATAGCTGCCGCAAAGTATTACGTGCCTATAAGGGCTAAACGGCAATGACAAGGCCAGTGCAATAGATATCCCTCCCCTAACACCAGCCCAGGTAAGTATATTTATGTTTTTATAATTCACATTCAGTGTACGGCGAAGAAACGTTAGCGGCAACAGAATACTTAACCAGCGCGCTATTAAAATAAGCACTATAGCTATGCCACCCGTTAGCCAATAATTGTTTATGTAAGGGAGGTTTACCATTTGCAGGCCTATCATCACAAATAAAATCGTATTCAGCATCTCATCAATCAACTGCCAGAATTTTTCGAGTGCCTCGTGCGAGCGTTCTTTTTCATCGATATTAATAGTACGGTTCCCGGTAAACAAGCCTGCTGATACCACGGCCAGCGGGATAGACAAATGCAGATAAGAAGCAATTACAGAAACGCTCATTACCAGCGATAGGGATACCAGGACTATAGTTTGAAAATCAGTGATAGATTTCATCAATCTGAAGGCTATAAAACCTAAAATAATACCTAAGGCAATCCCACCAAAAACCTCTTTTACAAATAATAACAGTGTATTTGCAAAATTCACATTCTCAACTCCGGAGTTTATTACTTCAAGTATGGTTATAAAAAGCACCAGGCCTACCCCATCGTTAAACAACGATTCACCAGATATAATTGTGGACAGATTTGCAGGCAGCTTTGAATTTTTGATAATAGCGCCAACAGCAACGGGATCTGTTGGTGAGATTAACGCGCCAAATAAAAGGCAATAAATAAACGACATATGAATATTAAAAAGCATAGTGCCGTAATAAAACAAAGTACCAAAAACACCAGCTGATAAAATAACACTAAGCGTGCTTAAAACAAAAACAGGCCGTAACTCCTTCTTAAGCCTTTTGGTGTTTGAATTAAATGAGCCTGCAAACAGCAAAAAGCCAAGCATTATATTTAAAACTGTTCCCGAAAAATTGATGTGTTTTGCTAAAAGGGTAAGATAACTTGCAATAGCCGGATCGAGCTTATCAATAATGATAGTGATTACCGAAACAATAATGGCGATGGTAATGATGCCGATTGTTCCTGGCAGCTTAATGTAGCGTGCATTGATGTATGAATAAAAGGCGCTGATAATAACCAGCAATGCAATAATTAAAAAAAGCTCCATTTATAACTGTATTACATTTAGTAATGTAATATAGCCAACAATGTTTTAAAACAACTACATTTCCTATTTCGACTCAACGTCAGTCATTCGGGTTTCTGTATTAAAATATCTTACTACCAGCCGGTTGTCGCTATTTTTATTAAAGTAATTAATAAACCAGCTAAAAAATATAATCCCCTTATTGGCGAAGCCTGCCAGTGATAATAGGTGAACAAATCCCCATAACAGCCAGGCAAAAAATCCCTGGAAACGGAACTTTCCTAAATCGGCTACGGCCTGGTTACGCCCGATGGTAGCCAGTGTGCCTTTGTCTTTATATTTAAATGGTTCAGTTGGTTCATTCTTAATTAAATGAACCAGGTTTTTAGCAAGCCACTCGCCTTGCTGTATGGCTGCCGGCGCTACACCAGGATGTCCATTTGGGGTTTCATCAGTTATAATAGCTGCAACATCACCTATTGCAAAAATATTCTCATAGCCTTTTACCCTGTTGATCTCATCAGTTTGTATCCGAGAACCGCGAACAATAATATCTGCAGGTATTCCATCTGGTACTTCGCCTTTTACTCCAGCCGCCCATAATACATTCCTGGTTTTTATGGTTTTGCCATTATCTATCGTTAAATAAAACCCGTCATAGCTTTGCACATGCGCACTGTTGAATATAGTTACATCGGCATCGGTTAAAAACTTTTTAGCTTTTTCCGATGCCTGGGGTGACATTGCGGCAAGCAATTTGTCTTTACCCTCAACCAGGTAAACGCGCATATCGTATTTGCTAAGGCCATGATAGTCTTTGCCTAAAATGAGATGGCGCATTTCCGCAAGTGCACCCGAAAGCTCAACACCTGTAGGTCCCCCGCCAACCACTACAAAGGTCATCAGGGCAAATTTTTCCCGCATATCGGTAGTAACCAACGCGGCTTCAAGATTTTGTAGTATCAGGCTCCGGATATTCAAAGCTTCCGGAATATTTTTCATTGGCATGGCAAAGTGCTCAATTTCCTTATTTCCGAAAAAGTTAGTATTTGATCCTGTAGCAATTATAAGATAGTCGTAATGAATCGTTCCTACGGTAGTTGTTATGGTGTTATCTTCCGGATTTACCTTTTGAACTTCAGCCATGTTAAAGCTGAAATTATCCTGTTTAGTAAAGATCCTGCGGATAGGAAAGCCAATAGAATCGGCTTCAATTGAACCTATTGCAACCTGATAAAGCAATGGTTGAAAGGTATGATAGTTGTGCTTGTCGATAAGCAAGATATCAACAGGCGCTTTTTTTAATTTTTGTGCTAAAGCCAGCCCTCCAAATCCTCCTCCTATTATTACTACTCTCGGCTTAGTGCTCTTATTTTGTTCTTGTGGTACAACGGTAAACATATATGCTTATAAATTTCAATTATACACAATCTTTCATTAACGTATTGTAAACTTATCAGATCATGATCTTTATTATACAATCTGATGCTTTTTGGGTTTTAGATAATACTAATTGCCGGCCAAGCCATAAAACACCATGAACCATAATTTGGTCTTGGGAATGTAATAAAGTAATTTTAATACACAAAATGCGTAAATCGTATCATTTATCTAAAAAAATAGCCTATTTTTTGTTAATTTTAGCCCAAATTAGTGTATAAATAGAAGATTTTTAACTTCTATTTGTTAGTAAGCGGGTTTATATGGGCAAAATCAATACAGTTTCAACAAAAGTAAGTACAGGTAATACGCTGTATGTTATAAAAATTGGTGGAAATGTTATTGATAATTCCGAAAACCTGTACAATTTTTTAAAAGATTTCACTGCCCTGGCTGGTAACAAGATATTAGTACACGGCGGCGGGAAAGTTGCTACACAGCTTTCTGAAAAATTAGGTATTGAGGCCAAATTAGTTGATGGTCGCAGAATAACAGATATTGAAACACTTCGGGTGGTAACAATGGTATACGGCGGCCTTATTAATAAAAATATTGTAGCACAGTTGCAGCGTTTGGGTAATAATGCCATAGGGCTTACAGGTGCTGACGGAGATTTTATCCGGACAAAAAAACGCCCCGTAAAAACCATTGACTATGGTTTTGTAGGTGATATAGATGAAAACTCCATTAATCCCGAACGTTTGCAAACCCTGATAAATGCTGGCTTCACTCCTGTTTTTTGTGCATTGACACATGATGGGGAAGGGCAACTATTAAATACCAATGCCGATACTATAGCATCAGCATTAGCTGTTGCATTATCGAAGCTATATGATACAACCCTCATTTACTGTTTTGAGAAAAAGGGTGTGTTAAAAGATATTAATGATGAAGATTCGCTAATAAGCGATATAAACCCTCAGCGATATGAGGAATTGAAATCACAGCAAATAATTCACAGCGGGATGCTGCCAAAGTTAGATAACGCATTTAACGCAATATCCTGCGGTGTTAAGGCTGTAATTATTGGGCACTCTGATGATCTGGAAAAATTGAAGCATAATAAACCATTTGGAACACTTTTAAGTAAAAGCAAATGAACTCACAACAACATATAGCCATATTGGGCAGTGGTAATATAGGGCTTTCATTAGCCAAGGGACTGGTTAAGGCGGGGATATGTAAACCGCAGCAAATTTCGCTTACCCGCAGAAATGTTAGCGCATTAACTCCGCTTGCCGAAATGGGTTATCATACAACGGATAATAATCTTAAAGCTGTACGAAAGGCGGATTTTGTGGTATTAGCTGTTTTACCTCATCAGCTTAATAAATTACTCGATGAAATAAAACCATCTGTTAAGCCTGATAAACAGCTGCTTATCTCGGTGGTTTCAGGTGTTAGCTGTGCAGACATCCGTACTCAGCTCGACTTAACGGTACAGGTTATCCGTGCTATGCCGAATACAGCAATTGCCATAGGTCATTCAATGACTTGTATTGCGACTGATAACGGCACACCAAAAAATATCAATTTCGTTCGCTCACTTTTTGAGACCGTTGGCGTAACTATACAGATCAATGAAGAGTTAATGACCTCTGCGACTGCGCTTTGTGCCTGCGGAATCGCATTCTTTTTAAGGTCGATACGTGCTGCTTCCCAGGGAGGTACCGAAATTGGTTTCCATGCACACGATGCCCTTAAAATGGCTGCACAAACAGCAAAAGGCGCAGCCGACTTGTTATTACAGCTTGCTTCGCACCCTGAACAGGAAATTGACAAGGTTACATCGCCAAGTGGCTGTACCATTGCCGGATTAAACGAAATGGAGCATAACGGTTTTAGTTCTGCTATGATAAAGGGTATAAAGTTATCCGCCGCGAAGGCCGGTGATCTCTATCATAAGCCGGAATAGTTAACAGCTTTTACTACCATTATAATAAAAGCATATCAAAACGATAATCTTAACAATTAAACATAAATCATAATAGACTGTATTTCAATCATCATAATCCCGCTGATTGTTTAGGCATACTTTTAGTACCTGCGCACAAAGCGTATAATTTTTAAAATGTTAACAGTAGAAAAAATCGGCGGTACATCCATGACCGCATTAAGCGATGTAATAAATAACATCATACTTTTTAACCGCAGCGGCAAACAATTATATAACCGCATTTTTGTAGTATCGGCATTTTCAGGGGTTACTAACCTCCTGCTCGAAAATAAGAAAACTGGTGAGCCAGGCGTTTATCACCGTTTGGCAAATTTTAAGGATTTTCATAAGCCCCTAAAGGAACTTACCGAAAGGCTAAAAGAAATTAATAAAAGTTATGAAAACCTTGGCCTAAACACAGCAGAAGCGGATACTTTTATTGAAACAAGAGTAAGAGATGCACAAACTTATCTCGAAAATCTTTCGAATATCCTTGCTTCAGGTTATGTGAGCAATGAAGGGATCCTGCAGGCAGCACGCGAAATACTGGCGTCAATAGGCGAAAGTCACTCTGCCTTCAACTTTACCAATATCCTGCAAAACATGGGGATTAACGCCACCTTGGTGGATTTAAGCGGATTTCATGATCACAGATCATTTACTATCGATCAGCGCATAAAACACGACTTACAGGACATTAATTTTGAAGATACCATTTGCATTGTAACCGGCTATGCTAAAGGCACAGAAGGCATTATGCGTGAATTTGACCGTGGGTATTCGGAAGTTACGTTCAGCAAGATTGCAGTAGCTGTTAAGCCGGAGGAGGCTATCATCCACAAAGAGTATCATTTATGTACTGCCGACCCGGTATTAGTAGGCGTTGAAAACTGTTTCCCGGTTGGTAATACCAATTATGATGTTGCAGATCAGCTGGCAGATGTTGGTATGGAAGCAATTCACCCAAAGGCATCCAAGCCATTGGAGATCAACGATATAAATCTTCGTATTAAAAACACTTTTGATCCGGAACACCCCGGTACTTTAATAACAAGGGAATACATTTGCCAACACAAACGTGTTGAAGTGATCACAGGTACCGACAAGCTGATGATAATTGATATTTACGATCCATCAATGGTAGGCACGCCCGGTAGCGATTTGGAAATAATGCAATTGTTCTATAAATACAATATTAGCTATAACTTTAAGGCTACCAACGCTAACAGTATATCCATAGTTATATGGGAAAAGGATTTTAACAAAAAACTTATCCATGAGCTTGAGGATGGCTTTGAAAAAGTAACTGTAGAAAAAGCAGCTATGGTATGCCTTATTGGTTCGAATATGGACAGACCCGGTTTACTGGCTAAATCAGCATCAGCGCTTGCAGAAAAGGGCATTAATATTAAAAGCGCAGGGTTCGCCTTACGCAAAGTAAATATCCAGTTTTTAATAGACAGGGAGGATTTTGATACAGCTATTATAGCTTTGAATAAAGCAATGGCGTAATTTATTATAAGTATGGTTAAGTCAAGTTGAATTGTACAAATAGTATTATATTGATTAAAAGCGTTTATTTTCCATCTGATAAATTTTTTCTACCTGTTCAAGA
This sequence comes from Bacteroidota bacterium, assembly GCA_013286325.1. Taxonomy (GTDB): domain Bacteria; phylum Bacteroidota; class Bacteroidia; order Sphingobacteriales; family Sphingobacteriaceae; genus Mucilaginibacter. Next base: position 48,522 of record JABDFZ010000006.1, read on the forward strand.
ACTATATTTTCCATTATAACCATTGGCTTAGTGGCATCAACCATAAAATAAACATCGTCTTGCTTTGCCTTATTTTTGTATAGTTCATATAACTTATTTAGAGTAGATTCATTTAACGCCCATTCATCAATTCGTCTTTCCACCTGCCTCCTCTCCTTAGTAATAGCTGGTGGTTGAATAAATAGTATTTTATAGTATTTTATCTGATGCATAGATGGAAGTTGATTTTCCAGCCTTTTTAATTCATAGCTATTCAAATTATTTAAATGTTTGTGTACTTTTAGCCAAATTTTGGCATCTTCAGTTCCTCTATCTAAAATCAGTAAACCTTCATCACTCCTTGCCATTAATGATTTGTTCAAAGATTCTAGTAATCTTATGTTAAACTTAAAAGGTGTATCATCAGGGAAACAAGGAACATCTTCGTTCGAATGGGTATGAATTTCAGGATATTTTTCCTTTAAGCGGTTTACACAAGAAGTTTTTCCCGCGCCGGGCATTCCCATAAATTCTATTACAAATGAAGTTTTCTTTAACGCCATTACGCTTTCATTAAATCTTGCTTCAAAATAATTAGTTAATATTTTCCCGTACCCACCGTCGGCCCTACATTCTACAGTATATGTATCTTGGCTTTCTAATTTACTCATATAAGGGCCCGAAAACACAAAATTATCAATACGTTGATACATTGATGCAATTAGTTTATTACTATATCTTACTTCTAACGTCCCTTTAATTGACTCTTTTTTTATTCTTTTTTCCCATTCAAGCACATTATTTAAGCCAGCTCTAATTGATTCTTTTGTACCTAAAAGTTGTTCAAGCGTTTTAGCAGAATCAGAGTCAGGATTTGGCATTAAAATTCTTATCTGAACACGTTTTGTGAGTAATAAATTATTCAACGTTTCTTCATGTATTTCTAATAGTGATTTTAGTCTAACAGCTGTTATATCAATTCGTTCAGCATTTTTAAATAATTGACCACAACGCTCAGTAATTTCATGCCGCTCTATATAGAAATTTACCAAACCCATTTTCTCAAATAGGGCCACCCTCTCTTCGTCTTTAGTAATTTTATTTAAAGTAAACTTTACAAATAATAATGAGGCTAATAAAGAGGTCCCAATTCCAGGTAATATGTATTTTAGATCTTGACCAGTTATATATGTATATGGGATGTTAAAATTGGGATTTATAAGTAAACCAAGGACTATTAACAATATAGAAATTGAAATTATATTATTCTGTTTCATTCGGAATAGGTTATTAACATATGTATTAGTTAAATATACATAATTAGTTAATACTCCTTCCTTCCTCACAATCATAAAAGTTTTAGATATATTTTGAATGCATAGACGAACATTTTCTTTTAAAAATCTTTTATTGAAGAATATTGTTTCACCTCAAGTAATAATGTCTTATCCTGTTCAATCCTTCATCCAGTTCGTAAACTAACGGAACGCCTGTAGGGAGATCAAGCTGGGTAACTTCTTCATCTGTAAGATGGTCGATATACTGGATCAGGGCACGTAAACTATTACCATGCGCACATACAATCACCTTTTGGTTTTTGCGGATCGCTGGTACTATAAACTCGTTCCAGAAAGGCAATACCCTGTCCATTGTTTCGCTGAGATTCTCTGTTAAAGGCAATTCTCTTTCAGTAAGGTCTTTATAACGAATATCCTTACCCGGATAACGGTCATCATCTTTGGTTATGGCTGGCGGCAGCTCATGCGGGTCACGGCGCCATTTATGCACTAGCTCTGCTCCATATATGGCAATAGTCTCGTCTTTGTTCAGGCCTTGTAATGCGCCGTAAAACCGTTCATTCAAACGCCACGATTTTTGTACAGGGATCCATAAATGATCTAACTCTTCCAATACAATATGCAACGTTTTAATGGACCTTTTTAAAAGAGAGGTAAAACCAATATCGAAGTTATAGCCTTGTTTCTTCAATAGCTCCCCTGCCCTTTTTGCTTGCAGTACACCTTCATCTGAAAGATCGACATCCGTCCAACCCGTAAAGCGGTTCTCTTTATTCCATACACTTTCACCGTGGCGTAGCAGTACTAATTTTTGCATAACTAAATGGTTAACGGTAAAGTTACCTATCGGTTTTGAGAAAAAATTGATAAATGTATCAGGAACAGTTAAATTGCATTGAAAACCACTTAAAAAACCTTTAAACTATGATCCCTACAACTCCTGTTCCGGCAAAGGACGGCATTGCCAACCCTGCCCCACTTGGTCTTTGCGCCTTCGGTATGACCACAGTTTTATTAAATCTGCACAATGCCGGGTTTTTCGAATTAAATTCGATGATATTGGCTATGGGTATTTTTTATGGCGGCCTGGCACAGGTAATAGCCGGTGTAATTGAAGCTAAAAAGAATAATACTTTCGGATTAACGGCTTTTACCTCTTATGGCTTTTTCTGGTTATCGTTAGTAGGATTAATTGTTATACCAAAGTTTGGCTGGGCAGCAAAACCTTCGGAAAACGCTATGTGTGCATACCTGATTATGTGGGGAATATTTACGCTATGCTTGTTTTTCGGAACATTAAAGCTAAACCGTGCCCTGCAAATTGTTTTTGGCACCCTGGTTATATTATTCTTTTTACTGGCAGCAGAGCATGGAACAGGCAACGAAAGTATCGGCAAGTTTGCGGGTTATGAAGGCATTATTTGCGGCGCATCAGCAATTTATGCAGGTATTGCCAATGTATTAAATGAAGTGTATGGTAAAACCGTTTGGCCGCTTGGATAGACCAGGATTTAAAGATTTTAAGGATTAAAACAGATGCTTTGATATCTTTGCTCGCATTTGAAAATTCATATCCTGAAAATTTCTAAATCAAGTAATCGTATTAAATGAAGGACTTTAAAAAATATTATCGGCTTCCGGCAACACCAGAGGAAATTTATACTGCATTAACCAACCCTTTTACAATTGAGTTATGGACAGGTGAAGCTGCTGAAATGTCGACTATTCCTGATTCGGAATTTTCTATGTGGGAAGGAAGTGTGGTAGGCAAGAACCTTGAATTTGAAGAGAATAAAAAAATTGTTCAACAATGGTATTTTGACGGGCAGCCAGAAGCATCAATTGTTACTATTAAACTTCATCCTGATAAAAACTGGACTTCTGTTGAATTAAAACATACCAATATCCCCGATGGCGAATATGATGATTTTGCCGAAGGCTGGGATAACAGTTATTTTGGTGCATTGGAAGAGTTTTTTGAGGCAGAATAATCAGATTCAAATCACACTAAAAACAAAAACGCCCCGATAATACCGGGGCGTTTTTTATAAGCTTTGTTTACTATTAAAATAAAGTAAACTCAACCCTACGGTTTAACTGACGACCTGCTGCAGTTTTATTAGTTGCAATAGGTTGTGTTTTTCCGTAACCAGTAGCTTCAATGCGCGATGCATTGGCGCCTTTGCTTACCAAATAAGCTTTGATAGCTTCAGCACGATCTTTCGAGAGTTTTAAGTTAGCATCAGCTGAACCTACATTATCAGTGTGACCGGCTAATTTTAAGCTGAAGTTTTTAGCTACAAGCAAATCAGCAACTTTATTTAAGCTTGCGTATGAATGTTCGCGGATAGTTGCTTTACCAAAATCAAATTCAAGGTTTTTGATAGCTTCTTTAACAACTTTCCTGTCTTCTTCGGTTACATAAACCTTTACATCAGGTTTGGCAACTGGAAGTGGGCAACCTGAACCGTCAACCTTTGTTCCCGGAGGAGTGTTAGGGCATTTGTCATAAAAATCAGGTACGCCATCACCATCACTATCAGTAGTAAACTTGGTAAGGTTGGCATTTGTAGCGTTAAGATCGGCACGTAGCTGGTCGTTTTTAGCTTTTTCAGCATCGATCTGAGCCTGTAATTGATTTTTAGTATTTTGATTTTCCCATAAATATTCAGTCCTCATTGAAGAAACCGGGTTATGCACAGCCATTTGTGGCTTTGATTTTTTACCCAAAGCAAACTCTAAGCCTGCATGAGCGTAAGAAAATTTGTCGTTAGTCGATCCGTAAACATACCCGTCAATATTATCCGAATAAACAAAGTTTACCTGGTAACCCAAGTCAAGGTTTACACCTTTTGCAATATTAAACTTTAAACCTACACCTACAGGTACAAAAAATTCTTTCACCGAACCATCGTTATCGGTTTTAAAATTTGATGACACTCCATTTGCGGTAATCACGGGGGTATAGCTCATTGTACCACCACCTATGGTAAAGTAAGGTTGTATAGCGCTCTTATTATCGTGCCAGCTGATATTGCCAACAGTAATGTTTGCACTTAAACTTGCGGCATAATGAAGTTTTGTACTAAAGCTATCGAATGTACCTACACTTGAAGGCTGGCTATTATCGCCAGTTAGTTTCCCGGCTAAGAAGTCGGCCTGGATGCCAACAGCAGGGGTTATTTGTTTTTTAATGTAACCGCCATAACCTAATTGGGCATTTGGAGAAGTAAAATCCTGTTTCCTGTTTGATCCTAAAACGGTATATGGGGTCAAAACACCTGCGTGTATGCCTATAGACCATGTGCGATAAGAATCATCGCTTGAGAACGGCTTAACATAATCTGATACGCGGGTTGTATCAGGGGTTTGGGCTAATAATTTACCGCCTACCAGAATGCCGGTTATCAGCAGGGAGGCTTTTTTTAAATTTGATTTCATGATTTTTAAATTTAAGTAGGTGTTCTTTTTATATGACAGAACACATTCCCCCAATGGCAACATTGATGCCACATAAAACATAATATTATTAAATGACAGTTAAACTATTATTGATAAACAATAGTTTTTATATAAAAAAGCTACTTAAATGGCTGATAAACAATGGCTGCGGAGCTAAAAAAAATGTATGAGGGACTTCTGTTTTAGTCACATCGTATAGCGTAAATATTGATGGGGAACACGTGTACATTTATGAACTTAATAATGTACAGTTTTGTAGTATTAAGGTCTAAAAGTTATAATTTGATCGGCAAAAAGCGAAAAGAATATGAATAATGGCCTGTCCTGATTTCAAATGAGATCTGGAATTTTTGAACAACAGGTTTACCATCAACTGTTGCTGGTTCTAAACGCGGAAGTGACTCTATAACTCTGATAAGCCCCCGAGCCGTCTCTCCTGCATATACCCCTTCCCGGGTTAAGTTTTCAATAGTTCCCTGTACGGTGATATCTCCGGTAATAAAAAAGTTAGCAACAACTCCCTCCAGATTATTATGGTTAAGGTAATTTGTAACTGCCAGTCCCATCCTGTTATTAAATGCATCAATGCCTGATTTATAATGCGCATTAACGATTCTGTTTGGAACCAAGCCCTGAAAATCGCAAGGGGCGCCCACGCGCATTCCTTCCGCATTAATGAAAGGAATATCAATGGTACTGATCAAACTAATCCTGGATGCGTTCGAATAGCTCATTATCTGGTTTTCTCCGCCCATAAACTGGCCATTTTTAAACTTTTCGGTAGCAGTTACCGAATTATCTTTAGCATCATATAATTTCCACGATCCATCGGGTTTGCCGTTTACCAGTTTACCTTTCCAATAAAAAACTTTAAAATCGGCAACGTATAAGCCATTACCATTATCAACTATTTTGGTTCCATCGGGTTTCCAGGCATCAATTATTGTATAATCGTTATCTTTTGCTTCAAATGTCACTTCCGGCTTTCCGTTTTCATAAAATCTTTCCCATCTACCAGCAAGCTTATCGTCTTTAAAACTTCCCTTAGCCTGAACTTTCCCATCAAGGTAATGCAGGATGAATGCCCCATCTTTTAAACCATCTGGGCTATAATTACCCTCAGTTATAATAATATTGGGGTCGGCTTTACTTACATCAGTAAATTTTCCATGAAACTTCCTGGTTTCAAAATTAAACCGGGTATGCCGGATGATCTGTGCACAGCTATCTTCTATTAAATTAAAATTCCCGTTTAAGGACATGTTCAAACTGTCCTTATCTATCGGGTTGAAATTAATACGCCTATTTAAGCTTTGACCATTAGTTGCTAAAGATAAACTAAGGAATAATATAAAAAGTAAAGATTGCTTCATGATTCAGGCTTTGAGTAAAAGTATAATAAAATTCCTTATGTTAAACCGTAATCACTTATTACGCCATAACAGCTATCATATTGAACATATTCTTTGCCAATACTTCATCTCCTAAAATTGTAGCTTCAGCTATTGCAATTGATGGTCTTATACCTTTTGTAAATAATTTCCAGGCAGTGTCCGGTTTAATTGTTATTGAAGCATCGGGGCTTTTCCCACTAATTTCTTTAATCAGCAACCAATTGCTTTCGCCCTTTTGTAAATACCAGGTTCCGCCAGCTTCCGTGCTGATGCTAATTTCTATTAATGCTCCTGTATCGGCTATCGCATTCCGGTAAGTATGCGGTAATCCACGCATAAAAGTATCCATGCAGGGATAAAATAACTCCTTATGCATAATACCCGGCTTGTTAACAGCATCTCTTATCTGTTGCTGATGATGCCATTTTTCCGTGTATTCCCGGGCAATATGGAACCAATTTTCCGATTGCTCCTCTCCTGCCCACGAAACTGCATATTTTGAAGCAGAGAACGGATCAAGTGAAGAAAGGTATTCGCAATATGGTTCTCCTGTGGTTTCCAATAATCCTATCAGTTGTTGTGGGCTAACTCTGTCCATTGCGTTTACCCAAACCGCATTAAGATCATTCAGGTAGTTTACCAGATCGGTATAGGAGTGGATATTCTGAGGTTGTTTACCGCTATAATTGTTTGCAGATGCTATTGCCCGCATATTGGTATCCAATAAATGAGCGACAATATCTTTAACAGTCCACATTGAGGCTATAGTTGGTTTACTCCACTCATCAGGCTCCAGTGATGTAAGCAATTCTATAAGAAGCTTATTTAAAACCGGAAACAGGTGCAATGTTTTTATTGGAATATCTCTGCTGATCATAGCAATTCAATTACCTGAATAAATGGTTATGCAGTATGCACAAATACCCGCCAGCTGATTGCAGCTCCGGCTTTATCTAAGGTAGCAGCAACTGAGCAGTATTTATTAAGAGATAACTCTGCAGCTTTTACCGCTTTATCTTCGTCGATATCGCCATATAAATGAAATTCGATATCAATATCTTTCCATAATGATGGCTCTTTTCCGGCTTCACGTTCGCCGTTAACTATCATTTTATAGTCTTTAACTTCCTGCTTTTGTTTCTTTAAAATCATCAGGACGTCGATAGCCGAACAACCGGCCAGCCCCATTAGCAACATTTGCATCGGACGCACACCAAAGTTCTGACCGCCACTTTCGGGGCTGCTGTCCATTCTTGTTGTATGTCCATTTTCATCTTTAGCTTCAAAGCCAAAATCACCACTTACTCGGGATAGTTCTATTTTTGCCATATATTACGTAACAATAAGGCTAAGTTAGGCTTTTTGAATTATGATTTTTTAACTTGGATGTAAAATATATGAAAAGCCTGTTTTTCTTAATTGTGCTTATTTCGTGGTGTATGGCAGGTTTTTGTCAAAAGAGCCTGATATCATATGATGATATAAAATACCTTTTGCACAATAACATAAATATGTCTGATACTTTTTTGGTAGCTAAAGGATACGTTATTGTTAAAAAGGATAACAATAATAAAACCCGGAAATACAGTTTAACATTCCAGGGGGCACGTATAATAATATCTCTGTGAGATCGGACGGAAAGCGTTTATTTATTGAAATTGAAACCAATGAGTTAAACCAATACGGTCTGATTCGCGAGTCTATTGCGCAATACCTAATAAAAGATAGTATGGTGGTTGATGTACAGTCATATTCAGTAAAAGATCTTGGCAATATTTATATCACTGTAAATGATACTGTTCCATACGATCCCTTAAGAAAAGATTACGACATTCAAATTGTAAGCGATAAGCATATTACTGCGTATAATTAATCAACTATCCCTGTCTTTAACCGGGATAACCAATTTTAATCCTGACCATACTTCGTCAACTGCACATACTTTAATATCAACGAGGCCGGTTTTTATGGCGTAGTTTCTTATCAGATCTTCGGTAACATCTGTAATAATTTTTGATGCTTTCTTGGGCCACGAAACCCATATTATTCCGTTCGGTTTAATCTGCTCTTTTAATTGGGGCAGCACATTGATGTATTCATCCTTTTGTTTTGTAAAGAAATGGATCAGGTCTCTTTTCGATGATGAATCTTCATTAAAATGCAGATCAGTGGGTAAATCGGTAAACAAATTAAAATAATAATCAGGTGCATTAACAAGGCTAATGTTAAAACCTTGTTTTATACCTAATTTTTTAGCTAATGGTGTACCAGAATATCCTGTGTTTACCTGCATCACTTTAAATTAAGCTATAATTTGTTTTAAATGATGTTTCATATGGTTTACATAATCATTGGCAAGCCATTCAACAGTATGCAGGCTTATTTCTTTTTTGCTGTTATCACATTGGGCCCCTAACCTTTCTTTTGGATAATAACTCCACACACGGATGATCTGTTGATTTAACAATCTCCATAAAGTTAATAATTCGTTAGCTTCGGCTTCCTGGTAATGCGCGGCAATAACCCATTCTACCTGCTCATATATCAGTTTAAAATTCTCCTCATAAGTACATCTTACAAACCGCTGCAGATTTATTTGTGCGCTGTCAATCAAGTGACCTATTATTTCTTTTTTCGACCATTTTGCGGGGTCTGGTTTATAGTTCCAGTTAATTGAATCCAGGTCCGAATTTATAAAGCTGTCTATTGTGTCTTTTAATAATTGTATAGTATCATTCATCTTAAAGGCCATCATTTAATATTAATTTAAATATGGTTATTTGCAATTGATTATCAAAAAACTTTATCTTCAAAGCTTTAATATCTGTTATGGCGCTTAATTATATCTGGGTAGCATTCTTTTTAATAGCCTTTTTAATAGCGCTTATAAGGCTCATATTTTTGGGCGATACAGAGATCTTCATGCATCTGGTAAATGGGATATTTACTTCATCCAAATCATCGGTGATGGATATAGCCCTGCCGTTAGCAGGGAATATGGCCTTTTGGCTTGGCATTATGAATATTGGTGAAAAGGCAGGAGCCATAAATTTTCTTTCGCGTGTTGTTGGCCCTTTTTTTAGCCGCTTATTTCCCGAAATACCTAAGAATCACCCTGCAACCGGGCAGGTATTGATGAGTTTTTCAGCAAATTTAATGGGGCTCGATAATGCAGCTACGCCGTTAGGCTTAAAAGCGATTGATAGCTTGCAAAGTTTAAATAAGGATAAAGAAACCGCATCCAACGCACAGATCATGTACCTGGTGCTGCTTACCTCGGGCTTACAATTACTGCCGGTTACCATAATTGCACAACGAGCCATTTTAAATGCAAAGGACCCTACTGATATTTTTATCCCCTGCATTATAGCCACATTTGTTTCCGCCGTGTCAGGGATGTTATTGGTTGCTATAAAACAGAAGATCAACCTGTTTGATAAGGTTATCATCGGCTGGCTTGGTGGTATAACCTGCTTTATTGCTTTATTGGTTTGGTACTTTACCATGTTTTTAACAAAAGGTCAAATCGGCCTGGTATCAAAAGTGGCCAGTAACCTCATGCTTTATTCCATACCGGTAATATTTATCAGCGGGGCTCTTTATAAAAAGGTAAATGTTTTTGAAGCATTTATCGATGGCGCAAAAAGCGGTTTCGAAACATCTGTTAAAATTATTCCTTACCTGGTAGCTATGTTGGTAGGTATAGCTGTTTTCCGTGCCTGTGGAGCTCTTGATTATATGAATGATGGCCTAAGGTGGGTTGTTACCCGGTTAGGGCTTGATACCCGTTTTGTTGATGCCATGCCAGTTGCTTATATGAAACCCCTTAGCGGTTCCGGTTCAAAGGGGATGATGATAAATATTATGACCACCTATAAACCCGATAGTTTTGCCGGGCGCTTAGGCTGTATATTCAATGGCTCGGCCGATACTACATTTTATATTGTTGCCCTTTACTTCGGTTCCGTTGGGATTAAAAAATCTCGCTACGCTATTCCTGCAGGTTTGTTTGCCGATCTTGCCGGGATCATAGCAGCAATTTTTGTCGCTTACTTGTTTTTTGGCTGATTTTAAACTATAATATATTATTATAATTTTAGTAGCTTTAATGTACAGTTACTTTAATTCATGTACTGTAAGGAATTGTGAGTATGAGAAAAGATTACATAGCCGAAAAAGAAGAAAAGAAAAGATCCACAAAACAAGGGATGTGGATTCTGGTACTTTTTATCATCATCTTCATCCTCGTTATATTCCGGTTCGCTATCCGGTCTGGGGTAAATGGGAATTTGCTTAGTTCAATTCCTTCAAACGATGATGCCTACCAGATTGCCAAAGGTTATATAGAGCCTACATTAAAGTCGACCGATTATGAATTTTCGGACAACGATTATCAGTGTAGTAAAATTTCCGATTCAATATATGTTATTAAGTCTTATTGCCAAGCAAAATCAGGCAATACACAACTTGGCAAAGTGAATTTTTCAATTACGCTAAAGTATAACGGCGGTATAAATTCCTATGGGAAGAATTGGTCTGTTTTGAACCTTTCGGAAAATTAAGAAAAAAAGCAGGCCCGGAATATTCCGGGCCTGCTTCAATCACTCTAAAACAATCACCTCTAAATTAGAAGTATTTTAAATAATCCAGTTATTTGACTAAATAAATTATTTAGTCAAATGTATTAATAATGTTTTTGTACTTAATAGTTAAGGTTTTCTTTTTACCAGCAGGTGACAGTAGTATGGTAAAAATGAGGCTAATACATCAGTCCTTTAATAAATATA
>JABDFZ010000006.1:59451-59831 GCA_013286325.1 Bacteroidota bacterium
CTCTTCCAAATGCTCTTTATTAGGGAACATTATTTTTTTATGCGATACAGCTTTTGCCCTTACCCCATGCAATGCATCAAGCAAAAGAGTTACAATTTCATCTGGATTTGATACAGGCTTGATTTTGCCTCTTTCAACTTCATTTTTTATAGAATTAACCAAAAGCGCTACTTCCGAATCATGCACCTGGTCAACAATTTCCCATATCATGTCAGGTAAATTTTGCTCATTCAGCCTGAAAAAATCAAAGAAGTTATAGTTAGTTACTATAAAATTATGCTGTGTATCAATCTGAAATATAAAAGCTTCTTTTAGATCAGAGAACGTATCAATTTTATCCGATAGCTGTTTCAAATAGTCGTCAGCTACCTTGCGCATAA
>JABDFZ010000007.1 GCA_013286325.1 Bacteroidota bacterium
CCTGTTTGCGGTAAAGGCTTTTTAAATTCGTTTTTTACCCCGTCAGGAATTGGTGTCCATACCGGCCTTTCGCCAACATTTTTTAAATAGGCTACCATGTCATCAATTATCTGATATCCTAGAGTTTTAACATCGTCCCAATTTTCAGGATCTAATCCACTTTCAGGATTTGTATCTATTTCATTCATGATAATTATTTACAATACAAAAATGAATTATTATTTATTGATAAAACAGATGCACATTTAGTATTTTTGCGCATAACAGATTGAATAAATCAACGTCAAAGATCCATTGTTCAATGCATGTTTAAAACCCGGTTATTGCTATAATAGATGAAAGATAACTTAACACAGCCAATTGCGCCAGATCAGGACTTTTTATATGCACAAATTGCCGATAGGCTTGGCGCCCAGATCCATCAGCTGATATTAAAAACTGGGGCTAAACTGCCATCGGTAAGGGCTTTAAGCCAGGAGCAAGGGATAAGCCTGAGTACTGCTTATAAAGCCTACGTTCAGTTGGAAATAAGGGGACTGATAGAGGCAAGGCCAAAATCAGGATATTATGTGCGATACACCCCCGCCCGTTCTTTCGAGGCTCCGAAACAGGAGAAGCCGGTAAATGAATCAAAAAAACTGAGCCTTGATGATATGATAGCCATGGTTCATCGTAATTTTTCAGCAGATAGTATCGTAAAGTTATCTGTTGCTTCACCGGCGTTATCCTTATTGCCGCGCGCAAAGCTCAATAAATCGATGATGGAGGCAATCCGCCTGAGTAGTAATAGCTGTATCAGCTACGAGGGTGTACAAGGGAACGAAAATTTAAAAAAACACATTGCCCGGCAGGCATTTAGCTGGGGTGGTAACATATTACCTGACGAGGTGGTAACTACCCAGGGTTGTATGGAGGCATTGGTGTTTTGTTTAAGGGCGGTAACAAAACCGGGAGATGTAGTGGCAATTGAAAGCCCTACCTATTTTGGCATATTTAATACTATACAAACACTGGGGTTAAAAATAATAGAGATCCCGACCGACCCGACAGAGGGACTTGACCTGGATTATCTTGCAAATGCTATTAAGAAACAACAAATACAGGCTTGCCTGTTTGTGCCTACTTTTAGCAATCCATTAGGTTATTGCATGAGCAATGAAAAGAAAAAGACACTGGTTGATCTGCTTGCCAAATATGAAGTGCCTTTAATTGAAGATGATATTTATGGTGAGATGTATTTTGGCAAAACAAGGCCGCGTACCTGTAAAAGTTATGATAAAAAGGGTTTGGTGATGCTTTGTTCGTCAGTATCAAAAACGCTTGCATCGGGTTATCGTGTTGGGTGGTGTATGCCCGGGAAATTTAAAACCCAGGTTATCAATCTTAAACTGATGCATTCTCTGTCGTCTGCATCGCCAACACATGCTGCGATTGGTCATTTTTTTGAGACCGGAAGATATGACCTGCACATGCGAAACCTGCGCAAAGCGCTGCATACCCAATGTTTAAGATATACGCAGGCCGTTGCTGAATACTTCCCTGAGGATGTTAAGGTAAGCAGACCACAGGGCGGGTACGTACTATGGATAGAGTTAAACAAAAAAATAGATGCTTTTGAACTTTATAAGAAGGCCCTGGTTTATAAGATCAGTATTTCGCCGGGGCAGATATTCAGTACCGACAGCAGGTTCACAAATTTTATCCGTATAAGTTTCGGGATACCTTATAATGATGAAATAGACAAAAGCATTAAAACGCTGGGAAGACTTATTAGCCTTGAGTGAAGAGTTGAGAGCAAGGAATCAATAGCAAAGTATCAATAAGTGAGATTTTTCTTGTCTCTTGATTCTTGTCTCTTTCGATTAATTATTATGTAAAAAATTAATAACCAGCCAACCTTATTAATTAATTTTCGTTAATTAGATATATGATCCAATCTTCACTGACCCATCGTTTAAAAGATCAGCACAAAGCTATTACGCCTATTATTATAAGGCTTAATGACAGGCAAATTCAGCAACATCATATAAAAGGTAAGTGGAGCATTCACGAACAAATCGCACACCTTGCTAAATATCAGCCTATTTTTATAGACCGGGTCCGTAAAATATTAATGCTTGATGAGCCCGAGTTTGAAGCATACAGATCTGAAAACGATGATGGTTTTGAGATATACTGCGCATTTACTACCTACGAACTACTGAAAAAAATATCGACAGACAGGGAGGTGATCTATAACCTTGTAACCAAACTGGCCCCAGATAAACTTGACCGTATAGGCATACATTCTAAATACGGAAGATTAAATATTTTAGACTGGACAGAATTTTTTCTTTTACATGAAGCACACCATCTTTTTGCAATTTTTCAATTGACACATACACTCAAGTAATTGTATTTGGCTATATAATTATTACTCAATATTTGAAAAAGTCTGAAATTCTGGACCGGATAAATTAAAATCTTTTCATTCTTCAATCGTCTTCCGGTTAAGTAATAATGAATGGTTACTTTTACCTGCTTTTTATACTTAAATAAAAAAATCGCGTATGCCAGAAGATAAACCCAAAAAACCAGGCATTTTCAGCCTGCTAAAGCCTTATTCAGGTTTAGTGTTCCTGCTTATATTGTTTGCGCTTTTTAGTAACAGCGTTAACCTTTGGCTGCCAAAGATTATATCGCACGGTATTGATGACTATATACACAGTGTGATGAAGCGGGTGCATTTTGATACCACCCCGGTGATTATAAAATTTACACTGGCTGTAGTATTTGTGTTCATTTGCTCATTCCTGCAAAGCATTATTCAAACTTACACCTCCGAAAAAGTGGCCCGCGACCTGCGTACCCGGCTTTCGGATAAGATTTCGCATCAAAGCTATGCTTTTGTTGAAGAGGTAAATCCATCAAAATTGTTAACCAATCTAACTGCCGATGTTGATTCGATCAAGCTATTTGTATCTCAGGCGCTGGTTTCAATAGTGTCGTCGGCGTTTATTATAATTGGTGCAAGTATCTTACTGCTTACCATTAACTGGAAGCTTGGCCTTTGCGTTATTGCCATTATCCCGATTATTGGCGGTACATTTTTTTATGTACTTAAAAAAGTACGGGCGCTTTTTATAAAAGCGCGTGAGGTTATAGACTGGCTGAATAAAGTAATAAATGAAAGCATTTTAGGAGCAGCTTTAATCAGGGTGATTAATTCACAACAACTGGAGTTTGACAAGTTTTTGCAGGCCAATACCAAAGCGAAGGATTTTGGCCTTTCTATATTAAGGTTATTTGCCGGCCTTATCCCTGTTATTACATTTTCGGCCAATATAGCTATGTTAAGTATTTTGGCATTAGGCGGGCATTTTGTAATAAACAACACCATGAGCCTGGGCGATTTTGCAGCCTTTAACAGTTACCTTGCCCAGCTGATATTCCCGATACTGGTTATCGGCTTTATGAGTAACATTATTGCTGCGGCGACGGCATCGTTTCAACGGATAAGCGCTGTTTTAGATGCTGTAGATAAAACTGAATCGGGTACATTACAGGAAACTTTAACTGGTAGCATCCAGTTAAACGATATTTCTCTGGCTTACGGGCAAAAACCTGCGCTTAAAGCTGTATCGCTGGATGTGAAGGCTGGGTCGAAGATTGCCATAATAGGCCCAACAGCTGCCGGTAAAACTCAATTACTATACCTGCTTACCGGCCTGATTAAACCCAATAGCGGAACTATATTGTTTGATGGCCAAAGTATTAGCGATTATAACAGCGAATCGTTCCATAGCCAGGTAGGATTTGTTTTCCAGGACAGTATTATTTTTAATATGAGCATCAGGGAGAATATTGCTTTCAGCGATACGGTTACCGATGAATCCTTAGAAAAAGCTATTGAGACGGCAGAGTTAAAGGAATTTATCAATAGTCTTCCGGATAAACTGAGTACCATAGTTTCAGAGCGAGGCTCAAGTCTTTCGGGTGGTCAAAAACAACGGATCATGTTGGCGAGAGCGCTGGCAATTGAGCCAAAAGTTTTATTACTGGACGATTTTACAGCACGGGTTGATACCAATACTGAAAAGAAGATATTGGCAAACGTGCAAAAGAACTACCCGGGGTTAACGTTACTTTCGGTAACTCAAAAAATAGCTTCGGTTGAGCATTACGACCAGATAATTTTATTAATGCAAGGGGAAATTGTGGCCAGAGGCAAACACGATGACCTGATGAAAACCAGCCCTGAATACGTACAGATCTTTAATTCGCAACAAAGCACCAGCAATTATGAACTACAACCTAAATGACCTGCAGGCAAAGGCGCAAAAAACCTCAACCTGGTCGTCGCTTAAAAAACTGCTGCAGCTGATTTCACACGAAAGAAAAAACCTTTGGATGGCTTTTTTTACCATCCTGGTTACTTCAACAATAAACTTAATGGGGCCGCTTATTATTGGCAACACCATTGATAAATATATTTTTGTAGCACACAAAAACTATCATGGTGTACTGGTAAACTGTGCTATCCTATTCTGTTTTTACCTGGTATCGCTGGTATCAAGCTATGTGCAAACCATGCTGATGGGTGGGGTGGGGCAGCGTATGCTGTTTACACTGCGCAATTCTATCTTCAATAAGTTACAGTTATTACCTGTTGGCTTTTTTAACCAGAACAAGGCAGGCGATCTTATCTCCCGTGTCAATAATGATACGGATAAACTGAATCAGTTTTTTTCGCAGTCGTTAATGCAGTTTATTGGCAGCATAGCTACTATGACAGGGGCCGGGATATTTTTACTGGCTATTAATATTAAACTTGGTTCAGCAACGCTTATTCCGGCTGTTATTATATTGGTATTTACCAGCGTTACATCGGCATGGGTGAAGAAAAAAAATGCCAAAAACTTAAAAAGTGTTGGCGGTATGAGCGCCGAGATACAGGAAAGCCTGAATAACTTTAAGGTCATAATTGCTTTTAACCGCCGCGATTATTTCCGCAAGCGCTTTGATGAAGCAAACCAGCAAAATTATAAAACAGCTATTGGCGCAGGTATAGCCAATAACTCGTATGTGCCCGTTTATGGCTTGTTTTCGAGCTTTGCGCAGTTGATAGTTTTGGCTTACGGTATTTACCTGGTATCGCATGGCGAGTTGGGTATCGGATTGTTGGCAGTAAGCTTTTTTTCGTACTCCAATAACTTTTATAACCCGTTAAGGCAATTAGCTGCACTCTGGACAAACTTCCAGGTAGCAATGGCAGGCTGGGATAGGATAGCACAGATATTGGCGCTGGAACCTGACCTGGCAGTTGTGCAAAGCACTGTATCAGAGCCCTCAGCTCCCCTTTTGGAATTCAGAAATGTGCATTTTGGATATGAGGAAGATAAAGAGATATTGCACAATATCAATTTTAAATTGGAGCAAGGTAAAACCTATGCATTAGTTGGTCCGACAGGTGGTGGCAAAACAACAACAGCTTCGTTGATAGCCAGGTTGTATGATCCTGGGAAAGGACAGGTGTTGCTAAATGGGAAAGATATAAGGAGCTACGAGCCAGTTGATCGTACCAAAAAGATCGGCTTTATTTTACAGGAACCATTTTTATTTACAGGTACGGTGCGCGAAAATATTTTGTATGGCAATGAGCTTTATGTTAACCATACCAATGAAGAATTGGAGCAAGTGATAAGGGAGGCAAATTTGGGTAGTTTACTGGCTATTTTTGAAAGCGGGCTCGATACTAAAGTGCTTTCGAGCGGAGATAGCATCAGCCTCGGGCAAAAACAATTGATAGCCTTTATGCGGGCTGTATTACGCAACCCCGAACTGCTTATTTTAGATGAAGCTACTGCCAATATTGATACCATTACTGAAAAATTGCTGAGCGACATTTTAAACAAGTTACCAGAAACAACAACCCGCGTAATTATAGCACACCGTTTAAATACGATTGAAAACGCTGATGAGATATTTTTTGTCAATTCGGGTGAAGTGATCCGTGCCGGTTCGTTTGATCATGCTATGGATATGCTGTTGCAAGGGAAGAGGGTAAGTTAACAGTTAGTAACATGCAGTTGGCAGTTGGGGTAATTTGGAACAAAAGCAAACTGCATACTAAAAAATTAAATTACTGACAACTGCCCACTGTAAACTGCCAACTAATTTCACATATTTTCCCAAAAAAAATTTATACACTTGTAAATAACTTTAAACCCTGGTATGCAAAGATATATAGGTCAGAAACGAATTTTAGTAGCAACAGATTGTATAATTTTCGGATTTGATGGATGGAATTTAAAATTACTGCTGGTTCAGCGTAATATTGAACCTGAAAAAAACAAATGGAGCCTGATGGGCGGGTTTATTCAGCCCTCAGAATCTCCTGAAGATGCTGCAAATCGTGTATTAGAATTACGTACCGGTTTGAAAAATGTTTATATGGAGCAATTCCAGGTGTTTGGAAAACCAGACCGCGACCCGGTTGAAAGAACACTATCCATTGCATATTTCGCGCTTATTGATATTCATCAGTATGAACAACAGATCAGCGATGAATTTCATGCAGAGTGGTTCCTGCTAAATGAAATGCCTGAACTAATATTTGACCATGTCGAAATGGTTAAACTGGCACAACGGGAACTAAGGTATAAAGCAGCTTTACACCCTATATTATTTCAGTTATTACCTGAGAAATTTACTATCCCACAATTACAGGCCCTTTACGAAGGTGTTTATAACACCACCTTTGACGACCGCAATTTTAGCCGGAAATTATTATCGACCGGCTTGCTGGTAAAATTGTCGGAAAAAGATAAGTTTTCTTCCAAAAAAGGTGCGTTTTATTACAAGCTCGATCAATCGCACTATGCCGAGAATTTTGAACGGTTCTTAAACCTTGTGCCCAATCCGGATAAATTTTTTTAACGTAGTTAATTTATAGATTTATCCAGGTGAGGCAACGTAAGCGGAAATTACCTGGTATAATCTATTGACCTGATATTCGGCGGCCCTTTCTGTTTTTTTAGTTACATAATGTTTTCATTCAAAGCTTTATGTATTTTTATCTCCGCTGTTTTAATTACAGGGTAAATTAGAGGCAATACCAACTTATATACTGTTTGAGAAGGTTAAAGATATTAGTAAGTATAATAGCAATAGCAAGTACTATACTTTGCTGTGCCGATAAAACTTATGCCCAAAATACCACCAACAGCGGTACCGAATTCTGGACAGCGTACATGGACCATAACAATGGTGCAAGTATGGACGGAAGGGGTTTAGACGGCGGAAGCTTAATGAGCCTGTATGTTACCTCGGCTGTTAATACATCCGGTTTGGTTGAAATAGCAGATAACAGTTTTGCGGCAATCCCATTTACAGTAAAGGCAAATGAGGTAACCATAGTAACTATTCCACCTGCAGCGTTCCTGGCATCATCAGGAATAATTAATAAGGGGATACATATCACCTCTTTAAAACCCGTTGCTATTTATGCGCATATATACGCAAATTCTGTATCTGGCGCTACTTTATTACTTCCGGTAAGTACATTAGGCAAAGACTATTTCTCTATAAATTACACTCAAAATTCAAATGCAAAGCCTGACGACCCTGCTTATTCTGCATTGTTAGTAATAGCAACTGAAGATAATACTACAGTAAATATTACACCCTCTGTACCTACACTTAACGGCGGCGTACCTAATGTGCCCTTTTCACTCTCACTTAGAAAAGGAGACGTTTACCAGATGTTAGCAACCAGGGACTTAACCGGAACTAAAATTACATCGGTTAACTCAGCAACCGGGGCTTGTACCAAAATAGCAGTATTTTCGGGCAGTTCAAGGGTTCTGATAGGTTGTACTACTAATGCGAATAATAACTCTTCCGATAACCTTTTCCAACAGGTGTATCCTACAGCTTCGTGGGGAAAAAACTATATTACTGCTCCGCTTATAAGCAGGAATTATGATATTTTCAGGATAGTATTAAGCAATCCTAACCCGGCAACAAATCCGAATGTGCGGTTAAATGGAAATCCAATCCCGCTTTCTTCTTTTAGTAACGGTTTTTTTGAATTTTCTTCACAACAACCCAATGTTATTTCGGCTGACCAACCTATACAAGTAGTTCAGTATGCGGTTACTGAACATAATACCCTTAATTGCGGCAGCGACATCAGTGATGTTGGCGACCCTGAAATGATATTCCTTAACCCACTTGAACAAACGCTTTACCATGTAACCCTTTACTCAACAGGTAATTTTGAGATACTGAAGAGCTTTATAAATGTTGTTATAAAAACCGCAGCGGTGCCAACATTTATGCTTGACGGGAAGCCGTATGATGATTTTGTGCCTGTGCCCGGAAATCCTTTATATTCCTATGCGCAAATACCGGTAACATCAGGCCCGGCGGATATTCAGCAGGCAACAGGTAATGTTAACGGAACGCATACGCTAAGTGCCGGTGATGGGTTTAACGCTATTGCTTATGGGTTTGGTGAAAAAGAATCGTACGGATATGCAGCTGGGACCAACCTTCAAAACCTTAATGAAAATATCACCTTTGCAAATCCCGGGGATAATACACAAACGCAGGTTAACGGTTGTCTCGGCACTACTTATAGGCTGCAGCTTACCTTACCTTATATGGCACCGAGCATTATATGGGATTTAAAGGACGGAACAATCTACAAGGACGCTAATCCTGTGCCTGTTGCAACCATAGTTAAAAACGGCAAAACACTATTTGAATACCAATATTATAAACCTGTAACCTATACTACTGCAGGTGACGCTTCGGTTATAGCCACGGTGTTTAATCCAATAGCAGGTACCTGCGGCGATAATGATATAATAGAGTTCGATTTTAACATTGCATCCACACCAGTAGTGGATTTTAGCATTGATGCGCCTTGTTTAAATGAGCAGACTGTTTTTACAGATAAAACAGATGTAAGCGGAAGCTTTATAAAAACATGGTTATGGGATTTTGGTGATAATACAACATCGGTATTACAGAACCCTACGCATATCTACGCGAACCCGGGTAATTATAACGTTAAATTAACAGTTACAAACATTAACGGCTGTACAGCGGAAGCTACTAAAGTAATCGATATATCGCATAAACCAGTAGCGGTCTTTACCACATCGGCACCGGATTGTGCCGGGCAAAATATTACGCTTATTGATCACTCTACTGCGGTAGATGGAAAAATAATACAGTGGATATGGGATTATGGTGATGGAACGATTGAAACCTTTACCAATGGCAACCCTGCAAAACATATGTATGCAAATACAGGAAAATATACTGTAATGCTAACTGTGTCCACAGACAAAGGATGCTCTGCGGCGGTGAGTCAGGATATTACCGTTAGCCCAATTCCAGTGGTTGATTTTACTTTGCCAGATGTTTGTGTTACTGACAGCTATGCCCAATTTACAGATAAAAGCACCATTGCCGATAATACCGAAGCTGACTTTACTTACCTGTGGGACTTTGGCGACCCGAATGCTAATGCAGCAAGACCCAATACTTCGGCCTTGAAAAATCCAACTCATAAATATTCACAGGTTGGTAATTACATGGTAACATTGACTGTAACCTCAAAGTATGGCTGCGTTTTTTCAAAAACACAACCATTTACTGTTAATGGCAGCATACCTGTTGCCGCATTTGCAGTAGAGAGTAGAGCGAATTTATGCAGCATGGACGACGTTGTTTTTGACGATCAGTCGACTGTGGACTTTGGTAGCATTACTAAAATTGTATGGTATTATGATTATAACAATAACCCGCAGGATATGATAGTTATAGACAAAGCTGACATCCCTGCTGACAGGAAATTCCATCATAATTATGGTTCATTCAATTCGCCTTTAACAAAATCCTATTCAGTTCGGATGGACGTATATTCCGGACAAACCTGTATCAATACTACACAGCAAAATATTACCATCAAGGCAAATCCACTGATCAATTTATCGCAAATTGGCCCTATATGCCAAAGCGCACAGGCTGTACAAATAATTGAAAATAAAAATGGTTTTACAGGTACCGGAGTTTTTTCGGGCACCGGGGTTACATCAACAGGGTTGTTTGATCCTAAAGTATCAGGGCCGGGAACTTTTACGGTTAATTACACGTTTACAGAACAAAACGGTTGTGATTATACTACCAGCGAACAGGTTGTTGTTGCTGCTGATCCAAAGGTTTCAATTGGTGAAGATATCCACATGCTGGAAGGGGGGGATGTTACCATTAAAGCCACAGCAAGCGGGGATAACCTCACTTATAAGTGGACACCATCGACTGGATTAAACCGCGATGATATATTAAATCCGGTAGTGAGCCCTACAGATAATACTACTTACACCATTACAGTAACCAACGCCGAAGGCTGTAGTGCAACTGCCCAGGTTAGTGTAAGCGTGTTGAAATATCCGGAAGTGCCTAATACATTTACCCCTAACGGGGACGGTATAAATGATACCTGGAATATAAAATATCTTGATACTTATCCTGGGAATACAGTTGAGATATTTAACAGATACGGAAAAAAGGTATATTCGTGCATTGGTTATTCAATTCCTTGGGATGGAAGGTATAATGGCACAGAGCTACCCCCTGGCACTTACTACTATATTATTGATCCTAAAAACGGCCGGAAAACTATTTCGGGAAGCGTAACAATCATCAGATAAAATGCTGGAATGATTTACGTCTATCAATTGTACCAGTAAATAAAATAATAAAAACTTGAATCTTTTTCCATCAGTTTGAAAGCGGGTCTGTGCAAATGAAAAAACTTTTACTTTTAATAAGTAATCTAATCTTTTTTTTCACCCTGGTTTCTATTGCCTTTGCCCAGGGCAACCAAACAGTTACCAACGGACAACCTGTAAATGCTGTTAGCTTTACAGGTGCGGGATGCATATTTGACTGGACCAATGATAAACCAGGCATTGGATTACCTGCAAACGGTATAGGCGATATTGCTTCATTTACTGCCGTAAATAATGGCGGCAGCCCTGTTATAGCCAACATTACGGCTACACCACATTCTGCAGGGTATGCTTATATAGCAAACTGGGGCGATGGTATAAGCCCGGGTACAGTATCGGTTATTAATACTTTAACCAACACACTTGTAACCACAATTACTGTAGGTAGATCCCCTTATGGAGTAACTTTAAGTCCCGATGAAAGCAAGGTATATGTAACTAATCAGGCTTCAAACACGGTATCCGTAATCAGTACGGCTACCAATACGGTTGTGGCCACAATAGGGGTAGGTACAAACCCCTATAATGTGATTGTAAGCCATGACGGAACCAGGGTTTATGTTGCAAACAGTGGTTCGAACAACGTATCAGTTATAAATGTAACAAACAACACAGTACTGACAACTTTTTCTGCTGGTTCGCAGCCCCTTGGCGTATTATTAAGCCCCGATGACAGTAAATTATATGTTACTAACGGCATTTCGCAAAGAGTATATGTAATTAACACATCAAACAATGCTTTAATAACTACAATAAGTTCAGTCCAAACTCCCGACAATCTTGCGATAAGCCCTGATGGCAGTAGGTTGTATGTGACAAACTTAAACGGAAGCTCAATATCTGTGATCAATACCTTAACAAATGCGGTTATAAGTACAATCCCGGTAGGTATTTCTCCTGAAGGCATAATAATAAGCCAAGATGGCAGTAAGATATATGTAGTTTTCAGGCTTTTGGATAAAGTATTGGTAATTAATACCGCAACAAATGCAACCATAGCAACTATTCCAACAGGATCAGTGCCTGGAGGTATAGCAATGAGCCCACATGACGACCTTATATACGTGACAAATACAAATGCTAACACGGTATCAGTAATTAATACTGCAACAAATACTGTAATAGCGACCTTTCCTGTTGGAACTAAACCATATTCATACGGCAAATTTGTTACATCGGGAACAGGCTGCAACAGCACACCTGTTAACTTTACTATCCAGATTAACCCTACAGCAGCGACACCAACTATTACTGTAGGAACCGCAACAGGTGATATCTTTGCATGTGCAGGTTCGGCATCAGCCACTCCTGATATTCAGCAGTTTAAAGTTTCAGGTAGCGGATTAACCGCAAATATTACCGCAACTGCACCGACTGGTTTTGAGGTTTCCCTCTCTGCAGGAAGTGGCTATAGCAGCAGTGTGACGCTGGCTCAATCTGGAGGCATTGTTAGCAATATCTCTATTTATGTACGTTCGGCAGCGTCAGCTTCAGGGAATATTTCTGGGAATGTAACTTTGGTTTCACCCGGTGCAACAATTCAGAATGTGCCAGTAAAAGGCGCTATAAATCCATTGCCAACAGTGAATGCAGTAGCCAATCAAATCCGCCTAAACGGACAACCTACAGCAGCCATTAATTTTACAGGAACAACTAATATTTTTAAATGGGTAAATGATACGCCAACTATCGGTTTGGCAGCAAACGGTACGGGTAATATTGCTTCTTTTACAGCAACAAATACCGGCAGCACACCTGTTACTGCAACTATTAAAGTAACCCCCTTACCTAAAGGATATGCTTATGTAACAAATAATACTTCGGGCAGGGTTTCTGTTATTAACCTTGCAACCAATGCAATTATAGCTACTATCCCTGCAGGGACGAACCCTTTTGGCGTAACTGTAAGTAAAGATGGGAGCAGGATATATGTAGCCAGCCAGAACCCCAATAAGGTAATTGTTATTAATGCCACAACTAATACGGTAATAACCAGCATCCCGATAGCGGCAGGTGTTATCAGCGGCGTTGCTGTTAGTCCGGATGGGAGCAGAGTATACGTAACTAATCAAAGTTCTAATAATGTATCGGTTATTAATACTACTACAAATTCCGTTATAACAACCATTCCTGTTGATGCAAAACCAATTGGTATAACGGTTAGCCCTGATGGGAGCAAGATTTATGTTGCAAATTATGACGCTGGCTCCATTTCTGTTATTGATGCAATAACCAACACTGTTGCTATTACTATCCCGGTAGATACCGGCCCATTTGGTATAGTCATAAGCCCCGACGGCAGCAAGATTTATGTGGCAAATGAACTTAATGACGAGATAACTATAATTAACACTGCCAGCGATATTATTATATCAACTGTAAGTGTTGGAGCAGGGCCTTATGGTATAGCAATAAGCCCAGACGGCAAGTGGGTTTATACAACCAATTTTATATCGAACAGCGTATCTGTTATAAATACTTCAACTGAAGCAGTGGTATCAACTATCCCGGTAGGTACAAATCCGTTCGGTATATCAGTAAGTGCTGATGGTGACCTGGTTTATACATCAAATACAGCATCGGGTAATATATCTGTAATTAACACAGCAACAAATACTGTAACAAATACTATAACGGTAGGTAACGGGCAGATTTCATTCGGTAATTTTATTACACCTGCAACCGGCTGCAGCGGAGCTCCGGTTTCATTTACCATAAAGGTTAATCCAACGGCAGTTGCGGCAATAACAGCCAGTGCAGTAACCGGTAGTATTTCGGCATGTGCAGGAGCTGCCTCATCAAGTACTCAGCAGTTCACAGTTTCGGGTAGTGGGCTATCTGCAAATATTGTTGCAACTGCACAAACCAATTTTGAGGTATCTCTTTCTGCTGGAAGCGGCTATGGTAACAGTGTGACAATTCCCCAATCTGGAGGTATTGTAAGTAGCGTTGTGGTTTATGTCAGATCGGCAGCCTCTGCCCCAACAGGTAATATAACAGGGATTGTAACATTAACCTCAATAGGGGTATCAAATCAAAGTGTTATTGTAAAAGGCATAGTAAATGCCCCACCAACTGTAAATGCAATAGCTAATCAAACTAAAACAAAAGGGCAACCGACCGATCCGGTTAGTTTTACAGGTACTGGCAACACTTTTACCTGGATCAATGATATGCCTGGTATCGGGTTAGCTGCAAGTGGAAATGGGGATATTGCTTCGTTCACAGCTGTAAATAATGGCACTACTCCTGTAAAAGCTACTATTACAGTAACTCCAGTATCATCGCTGTTCGCTTATGTAGCCTGTGAAAGTAATAATACGTTAACCATAATTAATACCACACTTAACCAGAATATAGCTGAAATTGCTGTAGGAAATGACCCATTGGCAGTAGCTGTAAGCCCCGATGGTAAATGGGTATATGTAACCAATGGCGGCTCAAACTCTGTATCAGTAATTAATACAGCAACCAAAACAGAGGCATATAGAATACCTGTAGGAAGCAGTCCATTTGGTACAGCCATAAGTCCTGACGGGAATAAACTGTATGTGGTAAATCAAAATGATGGTACGGTTTCGGTTGTTAACACCCAGACAAAGCTGTCAATAACTATTCCGGTCGGTTCCGGGCCTTATAATGTAGCGCTCAGCCCTGATGGCAGCCGGGCATATGTAACAAACCATAACGATGGTACTGTATCAGTAATTAATACTTTAACCAATACCGTATCGATTATTTTGGTTGGAGGAAACCCCGATGGTATAGCTGTAAGCCCCGATGGCAGCAGGGTTTATGTTACCATCAGAGGTACTAATACAGTTTCGGTCATCAATACAGCAAACAATCAGGTTATCAAGACCATTATAGTAGGCTTACAACCTAACGGAATATGTTTTAGCCCTGATGGTAGCAAAGTGTATGTAGCCAATGTGGATGATAACACCATTTCGGTGATTAGTGCAACAAATTACCAGGTTTCTACAATTTCAGGTGGCACGTTAGCACTTCCTTATAACGTAGTTGTAAGCCCTGATGGCAACAGTTTATACGTGCCAAATGTTGGCAATAATATGATTTCGGTAATTAATACAGCAACTAATACCGAATCGACTTCGATCCAGGCGAACGGCCCGTATGCAATTGGTAATTTTATTACCGGCGGAACCGGCTGTACCGGCACTCCAACTACCTTTACCATTACAGTTAACCCAACGGCATTGCCACCGACTATTACAGCTGGTGCAGCAACAGGCAATATTTTAGCGTGTGCGGGTACAGCTTCATCAAGTCCCAATATTCAACAGTTTACAGTTTCGGGTAATAGGTTATCTGCAAATATTATTGCAACTGTATCAACGGGTTTTGAAGTATCTCTTTCTGCGGGAAGTGGTTATGGTAGTAGTGTTACTGTCACCCAAACAGGCGGGGTTGTAACTAATGCAATTGTATATGTAAGAGCATCTTCATCTGCTGCAGTAGGCAGTATATCAGGGAGTATAACATTGACTTCAGCCGGGGCAACAAGCCAGAGCGTGGCGGTAAGCGGTGTAATAAATGCATTGCCAACTGTAAATACTGTAGCTGATCAAACCAAAACAAACGGACAGCCAACCGATGTTGTTAGTTTTACCGGCACAGGAAATACATTTACCTGGACAAATGATAATCCTTCGATAGGTTTAGCAGCAAGCGGAACAGGTGATATTGCTTCCTTCACCGCGGTGAATACCGGCACAATACCTGTAAAAGCCACCATTACGGCTACAAGCCATTCGGTAGGATATGCTTATATTCCGAATTTTGGCGATGGTATAAGCCCTGGTACTGTAACAGTAATTAACACTCAAACCAATACGCCTGTAACTACAATTGCTGAAGGAGGTTTGGGTCCTTATGGGGTAACCATAAGCCCCGACGAAAGCAAGGTTTATATAACCAATCAGGTTTCATATACTGTATCGGTAATCAGCACTGTTACCAATACTGTTGTAGCTACAATAGGAGTAGGTGCAAATCCAATTGCAACAGCCGCAAGCCATGACGGAACACGGCTGTATGTTACAAATAGTGGATCGAAAAGTATATCGGTTATCAATGCAACAAGCAATACGCCAATAACAACTTTTCCGCTTGGATCGTCGCCCCGCGATTTATTAATAAGCCCGGATGATAGCAAGATATATGTCGCAGATGATGTCTTGAGCAAAATATTTGTAATCAACACATCAAATAACACTGTAATAACCACAATAAATACTGGCCAAAAACCAAATAACTTCGCAATTAGCCCAGATGGCAGCAGATTGTATGTAACAAACCTATATTCAAGCACTATATCTGTAATCAATACCGCAACAAACAACGTTATAAATACAATCCCGCTAACCAGTTCTGCTCAAGGCATAACGATAAGCCCTGATGGTAGCAGGATATATGCAGGCGACAGTTTTTCGAATAATGTATTTGTAATTAATACAGCTACAAATGCAATAATATCCACTATTTTGGTAGGGTCAGCGCCAGGAGGCATATCAATTAGCCCTTACGGCGACAAAGTGTATGTAACAGACATAAATACTAATGAGGTATCTGTAATTAATACAGCAACAAATACTGTAACAGGAACCTTTCCTGTTGGGCACACACCCTATTCATTTGGGAATTTTGTTACATCAGGCGCGGGTTGTAGTAGTACTCCTGTCAACTTTACCATTACTGTTAATCCAACTGTACTGCCACCAACTATAACTTCGGGTGCTGTAACAGGTAATATTTCAGCTTGTGTGGGCTCGGCTTCATCAAGCCCCGATATTCAACAATTTACAGTTTCTGGAAGTGGCTTATCTGCAAATATTATAGCAACAGCACCTACTGGTTTTGAAGTTTCTCTTTCTGCGATTAGCGGTTATAGTAATAACGTCACTATTACCCAAACGAGCGGCGTTGTAACTAATACTATTGTATATGTAAGAGCATCGGCTTCTGCTCCGGTGGGCAATATATCAGGAAATATAACCTTGACTTCAATGGGGTCGACAAGCCAGAGTGCGGTAGTAAGCGGTGTGGTAAATGCGTTACCTACTGTAAATGCAGTAACTGATCAAACCAAAACAAACG
This sequence comes from Bacteroidota bacterium, assembly GCA_013286325.1. Lineage (GTDB taxonomy): Bacteria > Bacteroidota > Bacteroidia > Sphingobacteriales > Sphingobacteriaceae > Mucilaginibacter. Next base: position 16,908 of record JABDFZ010000007.1, read on the forward strand.
GGCAGCCTACCGATGCTGTTAGTTTTACAGGCACAGGCAGTGCCTTTAACTGGATCAATGATACGCCCGGAATTGGGTTAGCAACAAACGGTACGGGTGATATTGCTTCATTTACAGCGGTAAATACGGGTACTACATTTGTAAAAGCTACAATTACGATAACTCCCGAAGGTGCCAACTGTCCGGGTGTGCCAACTACTTTTACAATTACGGTAAAACCATCGGCACTCTCCGGCATCACAGCTACGGGTACTTTAGCATCCGTTAATACAACTTATGGTACAGCATCCGCTTCAACCAGCTTCACGTTATCTGGCGCTAATATGACTGCAGGAATTTTAGTTACACCACCTCCGGGGTTTGAAGTAAGTACCGATAATGTCAATTTTAGTCCTTCTGTTACTGTAGGCGCTGCAGGAACTATTGCATCCACAACTATATATGTAAGATTAACTTCAACCGCGGCAGTTAAGAGTTATTCGGGTAATATTGTATTGAGCGGCACAGGTGCCGGACCTGTAAATGTAGCTACTGCCAATAGTATAGTTAGCCCTGCCCAGTTGGTTATTATGGCCAACGACGCACATAAAACTTATGGACAAGCGCTTAACGATAATACAGGTTCAATCGCTTTTACTGTTACTGGTTTAAAGAACTCGGAAACAGTTGGAAGTGTTACTTTAGCTTATGGTTCGGGAGCATCAGCAGCTTCGGCTGCAGGTACTTATTTAAATTCGATAAGTGCATCTGCACCAACTGGGGGCACTTTTAGTGCAAGTAATTATACCATTACCTATAATAAAGGGAATACTATTGTAGATAAAGCGTTGCTCACAGTAATCGCAGATAATAAAACAAAAACTTATGGAGCTGAGAACCCTGTTTTAACAGCAACCTATCAAGGTTTTGTAAATAATGACGACCAAACCCAGTTAACAGTTGAACCATTATTAACTACCGCTGCAACGGCAACATCACCAGTAGGGCAGTATCCTATTATAGTTAGCGGCGGGTTATCATTTAATTATACTTTTATCCCGGTGAATGGTATCCTTACTATTGAATCATCAATTGTAATACCTAATGCCTTTACCCCTAATGGAGATGGAATAAATGATACCTGGAATATTAAAAACCTTGATACTTATGCCAATTGCACTGTTAATATTTTTACAAGGTACGGGCAAAAAGTGTATTCATCTATCGGGTATGGGGTTTCGTGGGATGGGAAATATAATGGAGCTGATTTGCCTGTAAGTACATATTATTATATTATCGACCTTAAAAACGGCCTTAAAGTTATTTCAGGGAGTGTAACTATAATAAGATAGAAATAAATGAGTTTTATATTTTTTGCTGAATTTGTTTAATATGGGGGTAACATTATTGCTGTTAATTTGAATGACGTAAATTAATTCTTAATTAAATAAGTAATTGATGTGTACAACAGACAGGGAGAAAAACTATATTCGTGAATTGATTTACGTAGTTTTGTAATAGGCATGACATTATTGAGCCCGTTTTATTTTAACTATGTATTAACAACTTTACCCTAAAGCAGATCGTAAAAATTGTATCGGACAGTGTAATTGTCGTTATATAATAATGAAAAGAATTTTATACTTATTGCTGATTCTTGTTTCGTGTTCGCAATTGACACTGGCCCAGCAAAAGCCACAGTATACACAGTATGTTTTTAATAATTACCTGTTAAACCCAGCTGTAGCAGGTATTGAAAACTATACTGATGTTAAAGCAGGCTACCGCAGCCAATGGACCGGCTTACAGGGGGCACCGGTTACCAGTTATTTAACTGTAAATGCCCCGTTAGGGCAGAATTTTTTACAGGGCGATGCTACGGCCTTTCCTGCCAACGGGGGCGAAAACCCTTCTAGCAGACTTTATACACAAAACTATATGGCTGCCGAACCGCATCATGGTATCGGGATGATGATTGTTTCTGATAAGGCAGGCCCTATCACACAAACCACTATTGATGCAACTTATGCTTACCATATTGGTTTAACCGACCGGATAAATCTAGCCGCCGGGGTATCGGCCGGGGTAAACCATATTAGCTTAAATACTTCGGAGATCACGCTTGAAAATCCACTTGATCCTGCTATAAGCGACGGCAATAACAGCCAATGGAAGCCTGATTTGAGTGTTGGCGTATGGATGTATTCGTCAAATTATTATTTGGGGGCTTCTGTACAGCAGCTATTGCCTCAAAACTTATACTTCAGTACTAATAATGCCTATAATCAAAGTAAAACAGTTCCTCAATATTTTTTTACAGGCGGCATTAAGCTTTTTTTAACAGAAGATATAACGCTTTTGCCATCGGTTTTGGTTAAAGTGATCCAACCGACTCCTTTAACTTACGATCTGAACGCCAAGTTTTCCTTCCAGGATAAATTCTGGTTTGGAGGTTCTTATCGTCACGGAGATTCATTTGGCGTACTGGCCGGGGTGAATATCAGTTCGTTTATAAATATAGGCTACTCTTATGATATTACAACCTCGGCGCTAAATACCGTAAGTAATGGCACTCACGAAATTGTAATCGGTCTATTGCTAAATAACCGGTATAAGGTTACTTGTCCGCAGCATATGTTTTGAGTTTGCAGTTGACAGTTTTCAGATAACTGGTGTTTAAAAAACTGCAAACTGCCCAGTGCCAACTGCAGACTACTTTCTACAGTTCCTTCCTTAGCCTAGCAACCGGGATGTTCATTTGTTCGCGGTATTTGGCTACCGTGCGGCGGGCTATGTTGTAACCGGCATCTTTTAATATTTCGGTAAGCTTTTCATCGGCAAGGGGATGCCGTTTATCTTCATTTCCTATATGTTCTTCAAGGATTTTTTTAACTTCTTTGTTCGATACCTCTTCTCCGCTTTCTGTTTGAATAGCTTCGGAGAAGAACGATTTTAACAGGAATGTGCCAAATTCAGTTTGTACGTATTTTGAATTGGCCACCCTTGATACTGTTGAAATATCCATGTTGATCCGGTCAGCAATATCTTTGAGGATCATCGGTTTTAAATTCTTATCGTCGCCGGTTAGGAAAAACTCGTATTGATATTGCATAATGGCATTCATGGTTTTTAAAAGCGTTTGCTGGCGCTGTTTAATTGCATCAATAAACCATTTTGCCGAATCGAGCTTTTGTTTAACAAACTGAACGGCTTCTTTCAGCTTTTTATCTTTTGCGGATGCCTTATCATAGTGCTGGAACATTTCCTGATACGAGCGGCTCACCCTAAGTTCCGGTGCATTTTTTGAATTTAAGGTAAGTATCAGGATACCATCGTTATTGATGATGTGAAAGTCAGGAATTACCTGTAACTGCTTGGTGTTTATCTCGTTGGAGTCGCCCGGCTTTGGATTAAGCTTTAAAATTTCATTTACCACCGCCCTTAGTTCTGCCGAGGTCATATTCAGCGATTTTTCGAGCTTGTCGTAATGTTTGCGGGTAAATTCGTCCAGATAATGCTCAACAACCGTTATCGCCTTTTTTACAATAAGGTCGTTAGGGTCTTTTTTTCGCAATTGGATCAAAAGGCATTCCTGCAAGCTGCGGGCGCCGACACCTGCCGGGTCGAAGCCCTGAATAACCTTAAGCATATCTTCTACCTCTTCATCATCGGCTATTACATTTTGCGAAAATGCAAGGTCGTCGGTAAGCGACATTATTGGCCTGCGTAAATACCCGTCATCATCAAGGCTGCCAATTATTTGCTTGCCAATTCTGAAATCTTTGTCTGATAGAGGCAAAAGATCAAGTTGTTGCTGAAGACTTTCGAAAAAGGAGCTTTGTACAGCAATAGGGATCTCTTTCCGTTCATCCTCGTCATCACCATTCTGGTCATATCTCGATCCGTAATCGTTTAAGTTATCTTCCTGCAGGTAATCCTCAATATTGAATTCATCAGCTTCGCCTTTCTCATCATCACTGTTATAAGTATCTTCTTCGGGGTCGCGGTCGGGATACTGCTCCTCGGGCTCATTTAAATTCGTTAAACTCAGATCTTCAAGAGCCGGGTTTTCTTCTAGTTCCTCTTTAATCCGGGTATCCAATGAAACAGTGGGCACCTGTAACAATTTAATAAATTGTATTTGCTGCGGGGAGAGTTTCTGTAAAAGCTTTTGTTGAAGATTTTGTTTAAACATAATTAGATATGGTCAAAAATACATCAATTACTCTTAACATAAAAATAGTTGCTGTAAATGATATTTCGCAATGCTACAAAAGCCAAAAAACAAATTGTTTTAGGCGCCATTTAAATTTATTTATTACTTTAGAGAAACAAAAATCGGGTTTATGGCTATTATAAAAGAGTTTAAAGAGTTTGCCATGCGTGGCAATGTGGTTGATTTGGCTGTGGGCGTTATTATCGGCGCGGCTTTTGGAAAAATTGTTACCTCATTGGTAAATGACATTATTATGCCGCCAATTGGATATATAACCGGGGGCATCGACTTTAAAAATCTTAAAGTCCTTATAAAACCAGGTGATCCTGCGAAAAAAATTGCTGACGTTTCAATAAATTATGGAAACTTCATTAATACAATGATTGAATTTTTGATTGTGGCCTTTTGTATTTTTATGGTGGTAAAAGCTATAAACTCATTGAAAAAACCGGAAGAAGCACCAGCGCCTGCTGACCCAGTACCAACAAAAGAAGAGATATTACTTACTGAAATAAGAGATCTGCTTGCTAAGAAAGCATAATTAGCAGTCCATTGACTTAATAGGTTTTGGGCAATTTGGGGTCGGTTAGTATAATATAATCGCCTTTGGCGGTGAATTTACTCCAATCGGGATTGTTAAAGCTGTCATCGGCATAGGCTGCAATGTTTAGTATATGTATTTTGGGAGCATATTTTTTTAGCTGTGCGGCTGTACCCAGTTTTTCCTCGCTGTGAAAACCTCCGTTTACCTGTAAAATTTTAAAGCCTTTGTGGTTTTTGTAGAATTGTGCAATATTCCAGCCCATAGTTGCATCCCAAAGGTTTTGGGCCTGGTATATTTTTGTATTTCCCATGGCGCTATGGCCGCCCATAACATCTACAAATTTATTGTAATAAGTTCCAGTTGCAGTGTCAATGGGCAAAGGGGGCAGGTAAGATTTTCCTGCACTCAGCTGATCCAGGCTGCCAAGCCCTAAACGGTTGACCATATTTACGTAACGTGCAGGAGCGTTGGCTGCAGTAACCGGGATATGCTGTTCTTTGGCAAGCTCAATAAGCGGACGATAATCTTTATAATTATGCCAGGCGCGTGCCTCGGTAATAAAGTTTTTTTCGCGGATAAAACCTGCCAGGTATTCGTTAAGCACGATTTGGCAGTCGGCTTCAAACATTTCCATGGATAAAGCAATCTTAGCAGGGTACTTTTCGGCCAGCTTTTTAAATAATGCATGTTCGAGGTAATGGCCAGTAGAATCGTTATGTTCTTCACCAAAAAATAAAACATCAGCTTTATCCATATCATTTACAATGTCATCAAGTGTTACAATTTTTTGCTTTGATGAACTGTATATTTTGTAATGAGTAGATAATGAATCCTGAGAAAATACAGTGAATGGAATTATAAATAATATTATGAGCAGAGTTTTCATTATAAGATAATTAAGTGCGATTACAGACTTACGAAGTTTTCAAAACTTCGTAAGTCTTTTGTCTGCAATATAATTAAAGCAGGGCAACATAATCAATCCAATCTAACTTAATCAAACATAATCAACCCTTCGAAACCTGATCAATACAAAAAAAGAAAAAACGATATTTGAGAAATACTAAAAAATCACTACATTTGCGCTCTTGTTTTAAAAACGACGAATAGAATAAAATAGCCATGAAAAGAACGTTTCAGCCCTCACAAAGGAAAAGAAGAAATAAACACGGTTTCCGTGAGCGCATGTCATCTGCTAACGGCAGAAGGATTTTAGCATCGAGAAGAGCTAAAGGCAGAAAAAGATTAACAGTATCTGACGAGCGTAGTCACAAAGCATAAGCTGGTTGCTTTCTCCGGATAGGGGCCTGGCCGGTTATATACTTAAATTTCGGTTCAGTATCAGCAACAATGTACACCTTTAAAAAAGAAGAACGGTTATGTAATAAAAAGCTTATTGAGAAGCTTTTTCATAACGGCTCTTCTTTTTTGTGTTATCCCTTTAAAGCATCGTGGCTGCTTGTTGATGAGGCCACGCAATTCCCTGCGCAAATTTTATTTTCGGTATCGAAAAAGCGTTTTAAACATGCCACAGACCGGAACCTGATAAAAAGGCGCATGCGCGAAGCCTACCGGCTTAATAAGCAAAAATATTTGTACGATACACTAAACAGCACCAATAAGAATATTGTATTCTCGTTAGGTTTTATTGGTAAAGAGATTACCGAATATGACTTTACAGAGAAAAAGATGCTGAAACTTTTAACCCAACTTTGTATGGAAATTACAAAATGAAGGTTATTGGCAACATATTAAAGTTTTTAGCGGGATCGGTATTTATAGTGCTTATAAAAATATACCAGTATTTAATTTCGCCTTTAACAGTTGCTTCGTGCAGGTATACACCAACCTGTTCGCAATATGGGGTTGAGGCCATAAAAAAATACGGCCCGTTTAAAGGCGGCTGGCTAACCTTAAAACGAATTGCCAGCTGCAATCCCTGGGGAGGGCACGGGCATGATCCGGTACCTTAATTAGTCTGAAGTCTTGAGTCCAGAGTTTTAAGTCGATGTTAGGATTTTAAAGACTCTGGACTTAAGACTCTGGACTTAAGACTTTAGAAATGATATTACAAATAGAAACCGCCACTGCCAGTTGTTCTGTTGCCTTAGCAAAAGACGGGGCCGTCTTAGCTTTTAAAGAATTGAACGGCAGGAATCTGCATGCCGAGGTGATCACCAGGTTTATTGAAGAAATAGTATCGTCAGCCGGTTTTAGTTATAATGATTTAGATGCTATAGCCGTTAGCTGTGGACCAGGTTCATATACTGGTTTACGTATTGGTATATCGACAGCCAAAGGATTGTGCTTTGCCCTGGATAAACCCCTTATAGCTATCGAAACACTTGAAGCAATGGCCTATGGAGCAGCCAACTTGGACGAATATAAGAATAGGAAAGACCTGCATTTATGCCCCATGATTGATGCAAGACGAATGGAAGTTTATACCGCAATATTTACTACCCAAGGCGAAAGGGTAAAACCAACATCGGCTGAAATAATTGACGAAAACAGCTTTTATGATATTTTGACCAATAACAAAATACTCTTTTTTGGCGACGGCGCTGAAAAATGTGCTGCTGTTCTGGGTAAAAACCCGAATGCTGTTTTTCTACCCGGCTTTATCAATTCAGCTAAAGATCTTACCCAAAAGGCTGCAGAGAAATTCAGTAAAAAGGAATTTGAAGATGTTGCCTACTTTGAACCTTACTATCTAAAAGATTTTATCGCTGGGAAAAAGGCAGTATGATTTCGGAAATCTGACTTCTGAATTAACACTAATCGTTAGTCTTAAATAAACGACCCCATAAGCGGCCTAAAAATCCTTTTTCGCCTGTTGGGATAACGCTTGAATTTAACGGGTGTTCAATTACAGGGCCGAATTTTAGTGAAAAACCCAAAAAGAAATCAGCGCCCGATGATGAACCATTCGCAAATGTTTGATTCATATTTTTGTTTAACTGTGATGATAAAAGACTCCCGGTTTGTGCCACCCTGTCGCTACCTAAAAAGAACTCAAAATTTGGGGTTTGCATCATTAACTGAACGCCTAAATTAAACAACTTCATATCATCGTAAGTTGTAGTAAGTGTTACACTGTATTTTTTATACTGAAACGGATTGACCAAAGCACCTGTAAAACCTGGATAAAACAACTCTTTGGATGCTATTAATGTTGGCGAATATTTGAAATCTTTATTATCATCTATCCAGAACATCTTATTTACACTTAATTCGGCCTTGCCATCAACAGGGGTTGTAAATGAACCCATAACGCCATCAGTGTGAATTATTGTTTTAAGTCCGTTGTAAACATTTTTTTCACGTTTGGTTGATGACAAGCCATCAATTTCGACAATATTGCTGAAATTATATACATTGGAACGGGCGCTCCAGTGTATAAAACCAAGGTCCTTTATGTTTGCCTGTATAATAAAGCTGTCCTCAGTGCGGTAAGTTGAACCTATTGATATTGATGCACCCGGATTACGGAAGGTAGGCAGATAGTCGCGTGGGGTTAGGTGCCCGGGGATATAGCTTGTATAATACGTTCCGGCCAAACCTAATATGGCAGAGTCATTGGCCTTATCAAATACTACCTGTGAGTTGGTAATATTTAATTTTTCGTATTGCACACCCAATAATGCGTTCAGTTTTACACCAAATGAAAATTGCTTGTTAATTTTTTCGCGGTAGGTAAAACTGAACTGATTGTATGATTGAAAATAAAAATTATTATTAAAGAGATCGGAGTAGGTATCGCCGCTAAAGCTTTGAAAGCCATTTAATAAGGCTACTGATTCGTCGGTAAAGATGCCTTTGCCTTCCATTCTTGTTTGTGCCGAAAAGCCCAGCTCTACATCCCCGTTAAGGCTCGAAAACATTTTGAACATAACCAGGTAAGCGTTTGCATTTACATTTACATGGTTAAACCTGCCCTGGCCAATTACTAACGAAGAATTATCGTATTTCGAATTAAAAGCCCTGCTTTTTAATGTTGACTGCACATCGCCTGTGATTAAAAAATCGGCATTGAAGTTTGGTATAAAAAAATTTGCTGCAAATTTTTTGCTGGTATCAGTAATAAAGGCCTTTTGCGACGGGTTTTCGAAAGAATCGTATAAAGTACCGGTATTATACTGTGAAAATTGCTGAGCAAAAATTTTAGATGTAACAATTATTAGAAAGAATACAAGTAAAAACTTCTTCATATATAGCGTGATGCCGGGTTTTATATCCGTTTTAAAGATAAAGTTCCAAACTGATTATTTAAAAAATAATGCCAATTAACCATTTAAACGAAATCGGGGTCGTATAGTTGTATATAAAATGGCCTATTTTGCCTTTTTAGCAGTAGTATCTGTATTTAATTTCAGACAAAAGTTGGTAAAGAAATTTTTATCAGCAGCAGTAAGCTGAAAAGAAGCAGCGTAAAAATTCTTCCATCCTGGTTCAATTTTATCAAAATCATCATAAATGCCCGGGTACATATCCCTTTCGAGTATGGGCTGTGCGTTTTTAAAATGAAAGAGGAATGAAACATTACTTCGTCCGGCTAATAGATCGTCGAATTGGTTATACTGGCCATTCTTGCTTAAAAACTTGCGGTTAATATAAGTATCGTTATAGCTTGTTATTTCGACAGGGCTATTAGCCATTATTAAATAATTGTCGATGATCATAAAATAAGGTTTCTTAAAAATACTGAAAGCATCCCCTAATAAAAATAACGGCAGCTTATCATAATTTAACTGTCCAGCGTTTTCATCATTCATGGTACTGATAGCGGTGAGCATCAGCTTGAGCTTTGAGCCATCTTTAACGGAGATGATAGCATACTTTTCAAAAAAGCGTGTAGTAACTATAGCAAACTCATTTCCTAATAAATTATCGAACCCGGTTTTTATCCTGGTGCCTGTTTCGGCTTTAATTTTATCAAACAGCTGTCCCTTTTCGTTAACAACACCGGTTTTGGTATACCAGTTGGAAAGGTCGGCAGCGAATTTTAACGGATCGGATACCGAAAAGCAAGTGCTGTAGGCGGTTGTTGAAGGGAAAATATCCTTTAAATGATTAATAACCGGCTGCTGGTCGGCAAAGAGGTTTAAATAACTTAAAGCGCTATTGCGCTGTACCGTTGTCGACCCATTAAACATTATAGCATCGCTGCGGTAATTGAGGCTTAATGTTGCCAATGCCGGTAGTAACCGGAGGCTTTTAAAAATATCGGTGTTTTTGTTTTGAAACAACTGATTGAACAATGGCGGGAGGCTTGCGTAGTTTATATATAGATTGGCCAGTGAATTCCTGTTTTGTTGTTCGGAAAGCAAAATAAATGACGGTTTATTGCCACTGCTTTTATAGGCTGAGACCTGGTCGATAAGTTCTTTTGAGAAGCTGCCAGAAAAAACATTGCTTCCATTATTAATGATGTAAAAACGCTTTTTAAGCGCGTTTACATAAATACTATACCCTGTTTTGCCAGAGGCTTTAAGTGGGGTAATTACCAGGCCACTATTGTGTTGTTTGGATAACTGGTCGAATATTTCGGGATGGGGTTCATGAGCTGCCGACATGGTAAACAACAGGTCGATATCATTTGTTTTTGAAGGATGTAAGGAAACAAATATGCTTTGACCGGTAAAATACTGGCTTAATAAGGAGTTTTGAAGTAGCTGTTGGCGAAGGGTATCGAGCTGGCCAAGTTTCTGTTTGCCAATGAAGTTTGCGAATAGCTTATTATCCTTAAAAATATCGTAAAAACCGTTGTCGTTATTAAACTCAAATATCAGAGGTGCATTATCTGGTATTGCATGCATTGCCTGGCTGGTGCGTGTCCCTGGCGGGTTTAAATTTTTAAAATAAACCACGGTAAGGTACGCTGTAGCGGCTAACAAAATTAGGGTGATAATGATCTGTTTTTTCATTGCGCCTTGCTATGCAAATGTAAGTTTTTAAGTTGGATAAGTGGGCGTTTGGATGCATTTCAGACTCCTCTAAATCCTCCCCGGTATAGAAGACTTTTAAGGCTCTTCCCAATCCAACTAAATTCAACCATAAACCTTAACTTAGCCCTTTATAATTTATGAAGAAAAAAATAATTGTTACCGCCGCTATTTTCGGTTCACTGGCGGTTATTGCCGGTGCTTTTGGTGCACATAGCCTACAGCCTTCGCTATCGGCAAAAGAACTTGAGGTATGGCACATTGCTGTTCAGTATCAATTTTATCATGTATTTGCCTTATTGTTTTTGGCAACCTTAAGCAGGTACAAAACCAGGCTTGTTAACGACTGTTATTACCTTTTTACCCTGGGAATTGTGTTTTTCTCAGGTTCATTATACCTGCTTGCTTGTCGTGAGTTATTGGGTTGGCAATGGCTGCGTGTATTTGGGCCAATAACGCCACTTGGCGGTGTGTTATTTATTGCAGGCTGGATAACCCTTGCATTTGCTGCTTTTAAAGATAAATAAACTAAATGTTAGAGTTTGCCGAAGCACAATATACCGATCGTGAAACACTTTTTGTTGAGGTGATTTTACCCCTGGCTATTGCTAAAAACTATACCTACCGTGTGCCTTATGAAATGAATGACGCGGTGATGGTTGGTAAAAGAGCAGTCGTGCAGTTTGGTAAAAGCAAACTTTACACAGCTATTATTGCTTCGATAGGTAAACTCGCTCCCGAAAAGTACCAGGCAAAATATATTATTGAGTTGCTTGACGACCGCCCAGTGGTTATTAACGAACAGCTGAAATTCTGGCAATGGATGTCGGAATACTATATGTGCACGTTGGGCGAAGTAATGAATGCAGCGTTGCCATCGGCGTTAAAGCTGGCCAGTGAAACAAAGATAATGCTGAATAAGGATTATGAAGTTGAGCGCAGCACATTACACGATAAGGAGTTTTTGATTGTTGAAGCACTTGATATACAGCCCGAATTAACGGTTAGTGATATTGTAAAGCTGCTTGGCCAGAAAACAGTGATGCCAATATTGAAATTGCTGTTCGAAAAAAACATCATTCACATTTCGGAGGAGGTAAGCGAGCGTTATAAGCCCCGGACACGAAGCTTTATAACATTAAACCCCATTTACCAGGACTCTGAAAATTTAAAAGAACTGTTTGGTATCCTGGAAAAGCGCGCGCCAAAACAGGCAGATGCTGTGCTGGCCTACATTAAGCTTGCCCGGCATCAGAAAAGCATTTCCAAAACTGAACTGATTGAAGAAAGCGGGGCGGGGGCTGCAAGCATTAAATCGCTGGAAGAAAAAGAAGTATTTGTTATTGAGGAAAAGAACGTAAGCCGTTTGTTTTTTGATGAGGAAGAACTTTATAACAATTTTGAGCTAAGTGAACAGCAACGTGCTGCATTGAGCGATGTTAAAGAGCAATTTAAGCAAAGAGACGTAGTGCTTTTGCACGGTGTAACATCATCAGGCAAAACACAATTGTATATCAGGTTGATCGAGGAAATGATCAGTAAAGGCAGGCAGGTGTTGTATTTACTGCCTGAAATAGCGCTTACCACTCACATTATTGAGCGCTTGCGTATGTATTTTGGGGCAAGCATAGGTATTTATCATTCCCGGTTTAACGATAATGAGCGGGTTGAGGTATGGCAAAAAGTACTTAGCGGAGAGTATAAGGTTTTACTTGGTGCACGGTCGGCGGTATTTTTGCCTTTTAATGACCTGGGATTAATTATTGTTGATGAAGAGCATGAAACTTCGTATAAGCAGTTTGACCCGGCACCGCGCTATAACGCAAGGGATGCTGCAATCTTTCTGGCGAATATGTATAGCTTAAAAGTGTTGCTGGGCTCGGCTACGCCTTCGTTCGAGAGTTACTATAATGCCCGGATTAACAAATATGGTCTTGTTGAACTTAACGAGCGTTATGGAGGAGTAAAACTACCTGAAATTGAAGTAGTGAGTATAGCGGTAGAAACCAAGCAAAAAACTATACAATCGCACTTTACGAGTGTGCTGATGGCTGATATTAACCAGGCGCTTGAGAAAAAAGAACAGGTTATTCTGTTTCAGAACAGGCGTGGGTATGCACCTTTGCTTATTTGTAAAATATGCGCCTACACCCCTAAATGCATTAATTGCGATGTTAGCTTAACCTACCATAAAAGTAGTGGAAAACTGCATTGCCATTATTGTGGTTATAAGGAAGATGCGCCTAAAATTTGTCCGGCTTGTGGCTCGACGCATTTGGAATATAAAGGCTTTGGGACAGAGAAGATAGAGGATGAACTGATGATGATATTGCCTGACGCGCGGATAGCGCGGATGGACCTTGATACCACCCGATCGCGGAATTCATTACAAACTATACTGAATAACCTGGAGGAGAAAAAGATTGATGTTTTGGTAGGCACACAAATGGTTGCCAAAGGCCTGGATTTCTCGGATGTAACAGTAATTGGTATCATCAATGCTGATAGTCTGCTTAAATTTCCGGATTATAGGGCTAATGAACGCAGCTACCAGATGCTGGCACAGGTAAGCGGCAGGGCGGGGCGACGAGGTAAACAGGGTAAAGTGGTAATACAAACATACGACCCAGCCCATAGGGTTATAAAACAGGTGATTGAAAATAATTATACCGATTTGTACTTTACCGAAATGGAGGAACGCCGGAGTTTTAAATATCCGCCGTTTTATCGTATTATAAACCTTGATATAAAGCATAAAGATGCCGAAATAGTGAATAACCAGGCTGCTTATATAGCCGCTGAGTTGCGGAAGCATTTTGACGACAGGGTGATAGGCCCAGAATTTCCATTGGTTAGCCGGATTAGGAATTATTATATTAAAACCATTATGCTGAAGTTTGAAAAAGATGGTATATCAATCAATAAGGTTAAAACCATTATCCGCGATGTAATTACGCAATTTCAAACAACCAAACTGAGCAAAGGCAGCATAGTACAGCCGGATGTGGATCCGTATTGATAGCGTTTTACTATGAAAAAGGAGCGTGTAACTTACCGAAAAATTTTTGACACCGAAATTTTTGAAGGCGAGCTTGCAGCGCATAAATATCCCTGGCACTTTCATGATACTTATACCGTAATTATTATCGATTCCGGAGCTATGGAGTATGTATTCAGAGATGATCGTGTTGTGGTCAAACAGGGGCAGGTTTTTATAGTTAATCCATCCGTAGCACATTATAATAGCGCACCTAATAATATACCCTGTGCTTATAGGGCCATGTTTTTACCAACTAGGTTATTTAACAATCTTGCAGATAAGCAGCCACTTATTCACTTTGAACAGGCGGCTAATGCAAGTGTTTACACTAATATAAGCAAGCTGTTTGAAAAACTCAGTTTAGTAAAGGAGGTGGCGATTTATAACGAAGTAGTAAATGAAATCTCTGTTCAATTACTCCATCACATAAAAAATAAAAAAACGACTTTACTAACCGACAGCCGGATTGAGACTGCAATAATTTACATTAAAAATCGCCTTGATGAAAAGCTGACCATTGCACAGCTTGCAGATGTTTGTAATTTAAGTCATTATCATTTTCAGCGACTATTTAAAAAGGTTACCGGGCTTACTGTTAATGCCTGCATTCAACAATGCAGAATGGAGTATGGCAAAGAATTGCTAAATAAAGGGAAGAAGCCGGTTTTTACTTCGCTTGAATCCGGTTTTTTTGATCAGAGTCATTTTCATAAACAATTTAAAAAGATGTATGTGCTTACGCCTGCAGCACACTTAATCAAATAGCATTCTTTTACAAGATTTTTGTTTTATTGGGACATATCTTTGCTTGTAAATATTTTATTATGAGCAACCATCTTTATAAAGCAACTATTACCTGGACCGGAAATACTGGTAAAGGCACAAGCGATTACCGGGGATACGAAAGAAGCCATACCATCAGTGCGGTTGGCAAGCCTGATATCTTAGGTTCATCTGATCCGGTTTTTCGCGGAGATAAAACCCGATATAATCCTGAAGAGTTTTTAGTGGCATCGCTTTCAACCTGCCACATGCTGCAATACCTGCATTTGTGTTCGGTATCTGGAGTTATGGTTATTGATTATACTGATGAGGCCGTAGGATCATTGGTCGAAACACCGGATGGCGGCGGTCATTTTAAAGAAGTTATCCTTTATCCTAAAGTGGTAGTTAGTGATGCATCAATGATAGAGAAGGCTATCGAATTGCATCATAACGCCCATAAAGTATGTTTTATAGCTAATTCATGTAACTTCCCTATCCTCCATCAACCAACCTGCTATGTTAGAAATTAAACCTGTTTGCGAAAATTGTGGTAAACGGCTGCCTAATAACAGCACCGATGCTATGATCTGCACTTTTGAGTGTACCTTTTGCAAAGATTGTGTTGATAATGTGTTATTCAATGTTTGCCCGAATTGCGGCGGTGGTTTTGAGAAACGACCGGTACGGCCAACCAGTTTATTAGAAAAATATCCGGTTAGCATAATTGAATATCTAAAACCTGTAGATTCTGATAAGTTTAAACTGATGCTTGATAAGTATAAAGGAGTAAGGCCTGATGAACGTTAGAACTGTTGATAAAGTATTTGCCGATAAATCAGCCAGATAAAATTATATGTGCTGCTAAGTTTAGTACAAAGGCTGTTTAATAAGAAATACTAATTAACTTAGCGTTGAAATGGCCTATAAGTATATCGACAATTACCGCGAGAAGGGTGCCCGCAAACTACTGGTTGAAGAGTTAAAAAAGAAAGGAATTGATGACGAAAGGGTTTTAGCTGCAATAGGAAATGTAAAACGCCACTACTTTTTTGATGAAACCTTCTGGAACCAGGCTTATAAGGATATTGCCTTCCCGATAGGTGAGGGGCAAACCATCTCACAGCCATATACGGTAGCATATCAAAGCCAATTATTGCATATAAATAAAGGCGATAAGGTATTGGAGATAGGCACAGGCAGCGGTTACCAAACCTGCATTTTACTGGAGCTTGGTGCAAAAGTTTATACCATTGAGCGACAGGAAAAGTTGTTTAATCATACCCGGCAGGTTTTGCCCCACATAGGTTATAAAGCAAACTTTTTTGTTGGCGATGGCTCCATCGGGATAGCCAAACATGCTCCTTACGATAAAATAATTGTTACTGCTGGCGCACCTACAGTCCCTGATGTGTTATTAAAACAATTAAATATCGGTGGTATCCTGGTAATCCCTGTAGGTGACGAGCAATCGCAAAAAATGGTAACTGTATTAAAAGTTGCTGAGCATGACTACGAGAAGATAGTTTTAGATACGTTCAGGTTTGTGCCGCTGGTAGGGGATAAAGCGTGGTAGAGGCCCCCTAACCCCCTAAAAGGGAATGAATTTCGATTTTAAGATTGATTATTATCAGATTTACCACTTAAGTAGCTCAATATACTTGCAAAATTTATTTATTCCTTCCTCTTCTGGATAGTATCGTTCCGCTTCAGTATGGTCGTATGGTCTGGGGAAATATTCAAAATGCCATTTTTTAGAGTGCGGATTAAATTGAATGTGCAATGACTCTCTGTTCCATTCTGCCGGATTATATATGGTGATAATCAATTTGGCCATACTGGTATAAGCAAACAATCTTTTGTCTAACTGATTAGTTCTTATAAATTGAACTAAAGCTAAGATGCTTTCAAGTTTTAATCCGTGGGAAATTAAGTAAATATAATGTTTCTCGATTTCTTCCCACGGGACAATTTTTGCAGTTTGTGGCCTGTATTTTGGAAGCGTTTTCATAACCTTATCAAATATACAATTACAAACAAGCTAATCAAAACCTCCCCCTTTAGGGGGTAGGGGGCTCTACCTCTTCATCGCTCTGTCCATCTCAACCTTGGTATCACGCTCTTTCATTGTTTCGCGTTTATCAAAGGTCTTTTTACCTTGTGCAAGGCCGATTTCCAGTTTTGCAAAACCACGCTCGCTAATAAATAATGCCAGCGGTACAATGGTTAAGCCCTTTTCTTCTCCTCTGGTTTGCAGTTTTTTTAGTTCTTTTTTGGTGAGCAATAAAATACGGTCGCGTTTGGCTTCGTGGTTATAGAATGAGCCATAGCTGTATTCGGCGATATGCAGATTGCGTACATAAAGCTGCTCGTTTATAAAAGTGCAAAACGCATCATTTATATTGGCCTTACCCTCGCGGATGGATTTAATTTCTGTTCCCAGTAATTTTATACCCGCTATATATTTATCAAGTATGTGGTACTCAAAATAAGCTTTTTTGTTCTTTATATAGATATCCTGGTTCATCACTGCAAATATGCAAATTATTTACTTTGCGGCTTAACAACCAGCACAGGCACATTTACTTTATGCCTAACAGAATTAACTGTTGTTCCAAAAATAAGGTCTTTAATAGCTTTATGCCCATGCGATCCCATTACGATGAAATCAATATCCTCGGCATTTACAATTTTAGCTATTGAACTTGCAGCGCTGCCAAAACCAATGTGTGCCTTAGCCTTATAGCCAAGCTTGGTTAGTGCGTTTACATAGATGTCAAGATTGTTAACATCGCTTTGCGTTTCATGATCCATTACTTCGGTGCCATAATACCGGGCGCCAGCAGTTTCAACTACGTGGATCAATGTATAATGTGCATGCTTGCCGCCCTGCATTATTGCATTGCGGATACAGTCGGCATCGTTTTTTGAAAAATCAATAGTTACCCCAATGTGTTTGTACTTTATAGGTTCAAGTTCTTCAATTACTATAGCGAGACCGTGCGGAACTTGTGCTGGCATATCGTTGTGTTTAAAAAATATCGGCCTTAAAAATACATAAACCAATAACAGGCCAATGCCTATAATCAGCGGGGTAACCAGGCCATAGATCCATATAGCAGCTGATGGGTACTGATGGGTCCAGTCACCAAGTTGTTGTATCACCAATTTTGCATTTAAAGCTACTATTAATATAGCGCTTGCCCATGCTAATATTTTAACTTTCAGGCTGATAGCAAATTTTCCCATCCGCTTTTTATTGGATGTGAAATGAATAAGCGGTATAACAGCAAAGCCCAATTGAAGGCTCAGTACCACCTGGCTCAATATTATAAGACTGCCCAAGCCGCTTTCGCCAAAGTAAATAATGGTGAATACAGCAGGTACAATGGCGAGTATACGCGTTAACAAGCGGCGCAACCATGGTTCAATACGCAGGTTAATGTGGCCTTCCATAATTATCTGCCCGGCAAGGGTTCCGGTTATGGTAGAGCTTTGGCCCGATGCTATTAATGCTATTGCAAAAAGAGTAGGGGCAATCCTGCCGAAAATATGCTCGAGCAGTTTATAGGCATCTTGTATCTCTGCCACCTGAAAATACCCGTTTTTGAAGAAAGCCGCTGCTGCCAGTATCAATATAGCAGCGTTAACAACAAATGCCAGATTTAATGCTATAACAGTATCAAAAAGGTTAAATTTAATGGACGACCGGATGCCATAATCTGTACGGCTAATTTGTCTTGTTTGAACCAATGATGAGTGTAGGTATAAATTATGCGGCATAACCGTTGCGCCTATAATCCCTATAGCAATATATAAAGCGCTGCCCGATAAATTACCCGGAATAAATCCTTTGGCAATCCCAGCTGCATCCGGGCCCACTATAAACATTTCAACTAAAAAAGATACCCCGATTATAAATATCATTGACATAATGAACACTTCCAGCTTGCGCATGCCTTTGTTCATCAAAAAAAGCATTAAAACGGTATCGGTTATAGTTAATGATACGCCCCATAATAACGGCAGGTGAAACAATAACTGAAGACCGATGGCCATACCAATAATTTCGGCAAGGTCGCATGCTATAATGGCTATTTGAGCCAATATGTAAAGGCAAAAATTCACAAAACGGGGGTATGCGTTTTTTGAAGCCTGTGCCAGGTCAAGCCCGCGCACAATACCCAGCCTTGCACTTAACGATTGCAGCAAAAGTGCTATCAGGTTTGATGCAAACAGGATCCATATTAATTTGTAACCGAATGCACTGCCACCTGCAATATCAGTTGCCCAGTTTCCCGGATCCATATAACCAACACTCACCAGGTAGGCAGGGCCTATAAAAGCCAGTATCCTGCGCCAGCCGGTTTTGCTTTCAGTATTTATGGAGCTGTGTACGTTTGCTAATGAATGGTCGGTTGTATTACTCATAAGGTGATCAATAAACTATTAGCAACTTCACGGCTTATCTGTATGGTTTTGTTCTCCATTTGTAATATCATAGAGTGATC
Source organism: Bacteroidota bacterium (assembly GCA_013286325.1). Taxonomy (GTDB): domain Bacteria; phylum Bacteroidota; class Bacteroidia; order Sphingobacteriales; family Sphingobacteriaceae; genus Mucilaginibacter. The sequence continues at coordinate 35,905 of JABDFZ010000007.1, forward strand.
AAATTCAATAATATCTGTAACCGTTATCTTTTTCCCGATGGTTAGCTCCTGTTTTTCCAGGTATTGCAAAAAGGCAACAGAGTGATCGCGCACACCGCATATTATGCCGTCAGTGTTAATGTTCACGGCAGAAACAGGTTTCAGGTCATGAGTTTTAAACTTACCCTCGCAATCGGGAATAGGATCACCGTGCGGATCATATTTGGGATAACCCATAAATTTATCAAGGCGGTCTATCAATTCGTTTGAGGAGATATGCTCCATTTCTTCGGCCATTTCATGAACCTCGTCCCATTTGAAACTTAGCTTTTCGACTAAAAAAAACTCCCATAGCCTGTGTTTGCGGATAATATTAACGGCAATTTTTTCGCCTGATGCGGTTAGTGTAACACCCTGGTAAGGAATGTAGTTGATAAGCTCTTTTTCAGCCAGCTTTTTCAGCATATCCGTTACTGACGACGCTTTGGTATTTAACAGCGCTGCAAGCTGGTTAGTGCTTACGCTTTCTGTATTAAGTGACAGGTGGTAAATGGATTTCAGGTAGTTTTCTTCTGCTAATGTATTCATTTACACAAATCTAATAATAAATTTAGATAAGTCTAAATTTATTATTAAAAAAGAATTTATTTCTGTTAAAGGTGTTTTTTGAAAAATTTTATTTTGCTGATTATCTAAAAGCTTATATTTGCCAGTACTATGGCTACTGAATTAGATAAAATCGATCTGCAAATATTAAAGATATTGCAGGAAAATGGGAGGATTACCAATCTGCAGCTTTCAAATGAGATAGGGCTTTCGCCAGCCCCGACGTTGGAACGTGTGCGTAAGCTTGAAAATGCGGCCTATATTAAAAGTTATCATGCTTTAGTTGATGAAGAAAAACTGGGCCTGGGTATAAAAACTTTTATCCAGATTTCACTCGATTTTCATCAAAAAAATACAATTCAAACGTTTTTGGATGAGATTCAAACCATAAAGGAAATTACCGAATGCCACCACGTAACCGGACAGTGTGACTTTTTACTAAAGGTTTATGTTCGCGATATTAAATCGTACGAACAACTCATTATGGAAAAGATTAGCCGTATTACTGTAGTTAAAACTTTCCAAACCATGATGATCATGTCTACCAGTAAGAAAGAACCGATAGTGCCTTTAGAATATTAGTTAGTGAATTAGTGATTTAATGAGTTAGCGATTGTTTAAAATTCACTAAATCACTAATTCACTAAATAAACAATTAATGAATTTGCCAGTCAATAGGTTTCTTCCCTTCTTTAACCAATATTTCATTTGTTTCCGAAAAGGGCTTTGAGCCAAAAAAACCACGATCAGCAGAGAACGGCGATGGATGAGGTGATTTAATGATATGATGTTTGTTTTGATCTATCAGCTCTGCTTTAGCCTGAGCAAAGCTCCCCCATAAAATAAATACTATTCCTTCTTTTTTGTCTGATATGGTTTTGATCATGTTATCCGTAAATGTTTCCCAACCTTTTTTCTGATGCGAGCCCGGCATCCCTGCCCTAACAGTAAGACTTGCATTTAATAAAAGTACGCCTTGTTTGGCCCACTCAGTGAGGTCGCCATGATTGGGAATGGTAAAACCAGGAATATCGGTTGCTAGTTCTTTATAAATATTCCTTAACGAAGGGGGTATGGTAATACCCTTTTGAACAGAGAATGATAGCCCGTGCGCCTGTTGTTCTCCATGATAAGGGTCCTGACCAAGTATCACAACTTCAACCTTATCAAACGGCGTTATGTTGAATGCGTTAAAAATATCAGCGTTTTTTGGAAATGTTTTGTGCCCGGCATCCTTTTCTTCCTTAAGGAATTTTTTAAGATCGGCCATGTAAGGCTTATCAAATTCACCGCTTAAAACTTCCAGCCATGATTGCTCTAATCCTATTGCCATAAATATTTATATAGATGTTGATTTAGCGTACAAATAAACGGATATTTGCATGCTAATTTTATAGTTCATAAAAAGATGTCAAATATAGTAAGGTTAATTATTGCCTGTGTAGTTTTGGGCGCCGCTGTTGCACTTTGTGTATTCGGTTTTTGGGGTTGGGGCATACTGGTATTGTTTTTAGGTGGCTTTGTGTTGCTCAGCTACTTCTTTAACGAAAACATGATCATTTCTCAATGGTTTTTGAGGAAAGACAATTCAGCAAAAGCCGAAGAGTGGTTATTAAAGATAACCGATTACGAAAAACAACTGAACAAGTCGCAATGGGGATATTATAACTTATTGATCGGTTTGGTTGAGTCGCGTAAATCGCCTTTAAAATCTGAGAAGTATTTTAAGAAATCCCTTTCTTTAGGAATGAAAATGTCGCATAACATTGCATTGGCCAAGTTAAGCCTTGCAGGTATTGCAATGGCTAAACGCAACAAGCGCGAAGCGCAAATGTATTTACAGGAAGCGACCAAGGATGATAAAAATAAATTGCTTACCGAGCAAATAAAGATGATGAAGGCCCAGATGGGGCAAATGGATAAGCAGGTGGTTCAGCAACGCGGATACCGCCAGTTTTAATAAGATAAGAAAAGACACCCCGATGTATCGGGGTGTCTTTTTTCATTTATAAAAGAAATTCTATTAAACACTAAGTGTTATAATTCTACTTCTCTTCTAACGAGCTGTAATAATCCGGCTCGGACGAATGGTTCTGATTCGGTGATATATATCTTTCAGCTATAAAAGAACTGGTATCGTCAGATGGGTTAGCCACCTCAACCATTTTTAATATGCTACGGATAAACGACAGGTTAAAATTGCTCCTGTTTAGCTTTATCAGGTATTCGTTTTCTGTAATTTCTAAAATTGAATTTGTCATAACTTTTGTTATAAGCGTTTATTACAATAATAAGGATATGCAAATACACTAAAGTATCATTGATTTTATCTTTTGATTAACAAATTGTTATCAATCGGGTCAATATATTGTTATAGATGTATTGAAATACCCGCTTGTTAATTATTTATATTTACCTGCCCAACTGTATTAACCCTGTTTCTGAAATTAACCCGTTATGAAATTTTTTTTCATCACCCTTGCCGTGCTATTTATTACTTCCACAACCAGCGCCCAGCTATCTACCTCAAAACTGTTTAGCGACCATATGGTATTGCAAAGGAATCATAATGTTCCAGTATGGGGCAAGGCCGCAAAGAAAGAAAAAGTAACCGTCAGCTTCAATAACCAGGTAATAACTGTTAAAGCTGACGAACAGGGGAGCTGGAAAGCAGTCCTTCAGCCTATGAAAGAAGGCGGCCAGTACAACATGAAAATAACCTCCGGAAAAGAATCCATCACCTATTCGGATATTATGCTTGGCGAGGTGTGGCTTTGTTCGGGGCAATCAAACATGGAATTTCAGTTAAGGAATGCTTATGGATACAAAGCCGAACAAAAAACCGCTGCACAGGTTGCTGTTCGTCAGTTTCTTGTTCAAAAAAAAGTAAGTCTAACCCCCGAAAAAGATGTTACAGGTCAATGGACACTTGCCGCTGCCAATACCATTGGTGATTTTTCGGCTGTGGGTTATTTTTTTGCCAAAAAACTGTCGCAAAATCTTCATGTTACAGTTGGTATAATTAACAGTAGCTGGGGTGGTACGGAGGCTGAGGATTGGATAAGCCGCGAAAGCATGGCAGTTGCCCCTGAATTAAGTACAATAGTGCCCACACTCCCGCTAAATGATGAACAATTAAAACAAAGAACAGATAAGCAACTAAAAGCCTGGGCGTATCATAATGTGCCGATTGTAAATTACACCCCCGAAGACCTCGCAAGCAAGCCTGTCGGTTTTTTTGAAAGCTGGCAAAAAGAAAGTGCGCCCGGATCGTGGGAATGGATGGGTAAGCTATATTCGTACCGTGGTGAAGGTTTTATGCAGCGAAGCATCGGCTTAGACAGCTCGTATACCGCAATGGGTTCAACCATTGCATTAGGCATAACTGATGCTGATCTGGCCGTGTATGTTAATGGCAAACTACTGAATAAAAATACAGCAAATTCACAGTTTGATGTTCCGGCAGGTGTATGGAAAGCTGGCGCGAATAATTTGCTGATCAATTTAAAATCAGCACAAAAAAATCCATCATGGTTCGGCCTTGGGCTTAATGGAGTTGGTAATGATATTAATGTTCGTTTTGCAGATACCATAATTAATATGGCCGACGGTAACTGGCATGTAATGCCCGATTTAAGTAAGCCATACCATTTCGACTTTGAACCAAACAACAGTGCGTTTACACGGAACTTCGCAGAACAGTAATTTCGGCAGTAACTGGGCTGAATTGCGCGAAGCACAGAACGCAGCCTTGCAATTGCCGAACACTGGTATTGCAGTAACTACTGATATTGGAGATGCCTTTAATATCCATCCGAGGGATAAAGCAAATGTTGGTTATCGTCTTGCCGGTACAGCATTTAACCTGGTTTATCATCTGCCGGGTTTTTATGAAAGCCCGCTGTTTGCCTCCGCCGAATTTAACAATGGCTGTGCTGTAATAAATTTCACCCATGCCGATGAAGGGCTTATAGTAAAAGATCAATATGGTTACGTAAAGGGATTTGAACTGGCAGGGGCAGATCATAAATTCTACTATGCACAGGCTGTAATAATTGGTAATAAGGTGAAAGTTTGGTGTCCGGCTGTTCCTGATCCCGTAGCTGTTCGCTATGGCTGGACTAATGCCCCTTTGGATGCCAATCTTTTTAGCAGTAAAGGATTACCTGTGAGCCCGTTCAGATCGGATAACTGGGATGGAATTACCGTTACTCACAAATTTGAATAAGGTCCCAATAAATAAAAAAATCATGCAGAATAGTTCCTGCATGATTTCTATGTCGCTCTAAATAACAATACTTATGCAAACCAGGCCATTACCACTTCTTTTGAAGGCATGGTAATATCCAGCTTTAATTTTTTTCGCATCCCGCCCAGGTCATTAAAAACCTTATTCGGATTGGCAGCCTTTAAGTCCTCCAGATTATTAATACCCATTTTATTTAAAACCGGTACCCATTCGGCAGGAACGCCTACATGTATAAAATCATCAATGGTTACCGTTTTTGCTTTCTTTTCAGGGCGCATCTGTGGGAAGAATAATACTTCCTGTATCGTACTCTGATTGGTCATCAGCATAACCAAACGGTCGATGCCAATACCTAAGCCTGAAGTTGGCGGCATGCCGTATTCCAGCGCCCGTAAAAAGTCATCATCCATAGCCATTGCTTCATCATCACCACGGCCAGCCAATATCAATTGCTCTTCCAAGCGCTCGCGTTGATCGATCGCATCGTTTAATTCCGAATAAGCATTGGCTATCTCCTTGCCATTTACAAATAGCTCAAAACGTTCAACCAAACCCTCTTTAGTACGGTGCTTCTTGGCAAGCGGCGTCATCTCAATCGGGTAATCGGTAATATATGTAGGCTGGATCAGGTTTGCCTCAACTTTTGCGCTGAAGATCTCATCAATCAGTTTGCCTTTACCCATCGAAGGATTTATTTCAATACCTAAGTCTGTACATGTTTCGCGCAATGCAGCTTCATCCATAGCCGAAACATCAATGCCAGTATATTTCAGGATAGAATCATACATCGATAATTTTTCATACGGGCCTGCAAAGTTGATCTCATTAGCGCCAACCTGTACAACCGGAATGCCGGTAACTGTACGGGCAACAATTTCCAAACACTCTTCAACCATGGCCATCATCCAGTTATAATCTTTGTACGCCACATAGATTTCCATGCTGGTAAACTCCGGGTTATGAGTACGGTCCATGCCCTCATTGCGGAACATTTTGCCAAACTCATAAACACCATCGAAACCTGCAACAATCAATCGTTTTAAATAAAGCTCATTGGCTATGCGTAAATACAAAGGCATATCCAGTGTGTTATGATGCGTGTTGAACGGACGTGCCGCAGCGCCACCATGCACAGGCTGCAATATCGGAGTTTCAACTTCCATCCAACCTTGCTTGTTAAAGTACTCGCGCATGCTGCTGATCACTTTTGAGCGTTTGATGAAAATCTGTTTGTATTCCGGGTTAACGGTTAAATCCACATAACGCTGGCGGTAGCGTAATTCCGGATCAGTAAAGGCATCGTGTATATTGCCTTCTTCATCACGTTTTACAACCGGCAGTGGCTTTAGTGCTTTTGATAATAAAACCAGTTCCTGCACATGTAAAGAGATTTCTCCTGTTTGTGTTAAAAAAACAAAGCCTTTTACACCAATATAGTCGCCAATATCGAGCAGTTTTTTAAATACAGTATTGTATAAAGTTTTATCCTCACCAGGGCAAATATCATCACGTTTCAGATAGATCTGCATTCTTCCGGTCGAATCCTGCAACTCGGCAAACGATGCGCTGCCCATAATGCGGCGCGTCATGATACGGCCTGCAAGGGTAACTTTTTTATAATGATCGGGGAAGCGTACAAAATTGTCATTAATATCTTGTGCAAAAGCGTTTACCTTATATTCCTCGGCGGGATAAGGGTTAATACCTAATGCGCGTAATTGCTGTAACGATTCGCGGCGTAAAATTTCCTGTTCGGATAGGGCAGTACTCATATTTTTAATAAAGGTGCAAAAATAGACTTTTGAGGCGAAAGCTGAAAGGTAAAAGGAGAAAGGTTTGAGAATTAGGTTCAAGAGGCCTCTAAATGGTTATAAGTTTTAAATATCCTGAGCTGATTTCATAGAAAGTTGACAAATCTTCCATTACAGCATATATCTTTGAATATGAATTTAAAAGTAATTGCATTTGATGCCGACGACACCCTTTGGGTGAACGAACCTTATTTCAGGCATACAGAGGAGCAGTTTTATGATTTGCTTGGCGGATTTTCTACACAACACGAACTGGAGCGCGAACTGTTAAAAACAGAGATCGAAAACCTTACCTTATATGGCTACGGCATAAAGGGTTTCGTGCTTTCGATGATAGAAACCGCTTTACGGATCACTAATAATACTATAAGTACAGAAGTAGTCGGGCAGATAGTGGATCTGGGCAAGCAGATGCTTAACCAACCAATTGAATTGCTGGACGGCGTTGAGGATGTTTTGAAAACGCTAAAAGGTAAATACAGATTAGTAGTAGCCACAAAAGGCGATTTGCTCGACCAGGAGAGAAAACTTAAAAAATCAGGGCTCATTCATTATTTCCATCACATCGAGGTGATGTCTGAAAAGGATGATGCCAACTATATAAAGCTTATAAAGCACCTGGATATTAAACCCGAAGAATTAATGATGATAGGCAACTCTTTAAAAAGCGATATATTACCGGTGCTTAATGTTGGCGGTTACGGGGTGCATGTTCCATATCATATTACTTGGGCGCATGAGCAAATTGAAAATAGTATTGAACATGAGAAGTTTAACAGTGTGCTTGCTATTAAAGAGATACTTGAATTTTTGTAAAAGATGAACCAACTAACAGAAACAGAGATCCCCAAATATTCACTAAAGCAAGTTAAGGAAGATAGTAGCGGCTTATTTGTAATTGCGGAGTTGAGCCACGAGTATAAACAACCGCCTTCTATTTTTTTAACCCCGCACCGTAAAGATTATTACATGATGGTGCTGGTTAAAAGCGGGGGGAGCCGGCATTGGGTTGATATGACCCCTTATACATTAAAACCGGATACATTTTACTTTAGCGTACCTCACCAGGTGCACGTAAAAGAAAAATCGGCAAGCATGAACGGGATCCTGCTTTGCTTTACCGATGAGTTTTTAGCGATAGAGGAAAATCAATTACTAAAACAATTACCTGTTATTCAAAATCCTCAAAACGGACATGAGCTTAATTTAGATGCGGAGAATGTTGCCTTTGTTGATGATATATTAAGGAAGATGCTTACAGAGCACAGGCAAAAGCAGGATTGGAGAAATGGAATGCTCCTGGCTTATCTGCGTGTTTTATTAATTTATTTGAGCCGCTTATATAATGAGCAATTTTGTGAAGATGTGCCTGAGGGTAAGCTTTTGTTAAAAAAATTTCAAACATTAATTAATGAACAGTATAAAGAGCTTCATGATGTTGCAGCTTATGCCGATCAGTTATTTATTTCAGCTGGTCACCTGGGCGAGGTAATAAAACAACAAAGCGGTAAAACTGCTATAGAGCATATTCATGAACGGATTGTGCTTGAAGCCAGGCGGCTTTTATTTCATACAGAATACTCCATCAAAGAGATTGCCTGGCAATTGGGTTTTGAAGATGCATCGTACTTTAACCGTTTTTTTAAACGCTTAAATTCAGAAACCCCGATGCAATATCGTAAGCAGAGCCGGAATATGTACCATTAATGCCTGCCTTAGTGCAATTTTACCTGTAAACGTACTTGTACTTTTGTAAAGTATTAAAAAAGTATATGACAGAACAGGAAAAATTAAACAAGGAAACAGTACTTCGTTTTAATAAAGAAGTGCTGGAAAAAGGCAATATTGATGCCATCTATGAAATTATTCATCCAGAATTTATCAACCATACTGCAAAAGGTTCGGCTCCGGGCCCGCAAGGGATAATTGATTTTACCGTTAATATTTTGCGTAAAGCATTAACTGATATTGAGGTAGAAATCCACGACCAGGTTATTGAAAACAATAAAGTAGTTACCCGTAAAACTGTTTACGGCACGCATGTTGGCACCTTTATGGGGATTGCACCCAGCGGGAAAAAAGCAGGGATAGGCATCATCGATATAATTACACTTAATAACGGGCAGTATACTGAACATTGGAGCATCAGGGATGTGCAGGATTTGATCGCTCAATCATCAAAAAATTAAATTTACTATGAAAACAGTACTGATAACAGGAGCCAACAAAAGCATTGGTTTCGAAACAGCAAAACAACTTTTAGATCTTGGATATTATGTTTACCTGGGTAGCCGCGATCCTGAGAAAGGTGCAGATGCAGTCGCGCAGCTTAATTCAAAAAATGTAGAAGCTATAAAAATTGACGTAAGCGACGAACAGTCAGTAAATGAGGCAAGCAAAATTATTGGCGACAAGATTGATTCATTGGATGTGCTAATCAATAACGCAGGCATTAGCGGCGGTTTCCCGCAAAGCCCTACAACAACTAGTATTGAAACCATGCGAGAAGTATTTGACACTAACTTTTTTGGAGCTATCCAGGTAATTAATGCATTTATGGATCTGCTGAAAAAATCAAATGCGCCGCGCATTGTAAACGTAACCTCCGGCCTTGGATCACTGGCATTGCATAATGATCCATCGTGGAAGTTTTACAACTATAAAAGCGCAGCATATGGGCCATCAAAAACGGCTTTGAATGCTTACACAATTACCCTAGCATTTGAATTAAAGGATACTGCTTTTAAAGTAAATGTTGTTGATCCGGGTTATACCGCTACTGATTTTAACCGCCACAGTGGTCCAAGGAATGTAGCAGATGCCGCAAAAGATATTGTGAAGTTTGCCATATTGGATGAAAACGGCCCGACCGGAAAGTTTTTTAGCATTGACAACAACCCGGAAACAGGCTATAGCCCCTGGTAGTTTTATTAAAATTGCCCTGCCGATAACAGCACCGATACCGAATTAATGATGCAATGCAATGCAAAACCCCAAAAGAAACCATTTTTAAAACGGATATAGGTGATTACCCAACCCATGCATAATTGCGGCAGTACGTATATTGGGTACAACCATATCAAAGGCCATTGAATAGGGGTATAATTGCTGATATGCATTAACCCAAACAGGCAGATAGATAAAATGATGAGTTGTTTGCGAAAACGGTGATCAATAATTGAAACGCCATTGGGTACGAACATCATGCAGATTGAAAATACTATACCCACTAATGAAAGCCGGATACCCCAATTAATCAAGGGGCTTTTGATATGGACTAAAAAAAAACCGCAGAATAAAAATATTGCCATTGAAAATGCCAATGCAATATGTATTCTTTTTAAAGATAATGGCAGCCTGAATATAGTTTCTTCCAATAAAGGGCCGATGATGCCTATATAAATGGCCGCTCTCCAGTAACCTAATTTGTGCATCATTTGGCTCATGCCGGCTCTTTGTACTGGTGCAATCCCTTTATGGTGGAGAACCTGGGTAACAATCTGTTCGGTTATCAGCATTAACGGAACAGTTAATATAAGGGCAAGTAAAACCAGCCCGTATGCTTTTAATAAAGTACCCAGCTTTTCGAAAAAGGGAGATTTTGCTAATAGCTGAAGATTCGGGTATTCGCTAATGGACAGCAGTTCTTTAAACACTTATTTTGATTTGAAAATTTGATGATGTGTTAATTTGATAATGAACCTGTTGTATAATGTGAAATGATGCTCGATTTTAAATCTTCAAATTAATCAGCATCTGCTTCCTGCAAATACAGTTCATCAATAGCTTGTGCGTATTTTTTTTCTATTACTTTACGTTTGGCTTTCATAGTTGGAGTTACTTCGCCATCCTCAATACTGAATGGATTGCGTTTTACTTTGAAACTTTTGATCCGCTCAAATTTGGCAAGCTCGTGCGAATACTTTTTCAGGTCCTGACCAACCCAGTCAACAATTTCTTTATCGTCAATAAACACCTCAGGCTTTTCAAAGTATTCATTACTCAAATTAAAAGTCTCCTGTAAAGTTTCCTTAGCCGGAACTATAATGGCGGTTATATATTCGCGTTTATCACCTATCAAAAATACCTGTTCAATTTTGGGGCTTTTTAAATAAGTATTCTCAACAGGGGTTGGGTACACATTTTTTCCATATGCATTTACCAGCATATTCTTTAGCCGGTCAGTAATTTGCAAGTTACCCTTAAAATACCGCCCAATATCACCGGTATGGAACCAGCCATCAGTATCAATAACCGAAGCCGTTTCCTCTGGCTTGTTCCAGTAGCCTTTCATTACACAATGCCCCCGTACAATGATCTCACCTTCTTCCGACTGAAAATCTTCTTTAAAAGTATCGTGTGTTTGTATAGTGTAAATATGTTTGGTATCAACGTTTTGTATGGCTACTTCAATACCGGGAATAATCCGGCCGACAGTGCCATAAATTATGCGGTCAGTTTCCGTTACGGCCATTACCGGCGATGTTTCTGTTAGCCCGAAACCTTCCAGGATTTTTATCCCCAGGTCGCCAAAAAATTCGCCGATGTTCTTTGGCAGGGCACCTCCGCCCGAAAGCATTATTTTTAACCGTCCGCCTGTTTTCTCTTTTATTTTGCTGAATACCAATTTCTCGGCAATTTTATGTTGTTGACTGAGTATCAATCCCGGCTTTTTACCGGCTTCATGAGCCAATCGTACTTCTTTGCCAATTTTAAGCGCCCACAAAAATATTTTTGATTTAACGCCACCTGCGCTTGTGCCATTTTTCATGGCTTTATCATGTATCCGCTCTAACAAGCGCGGAACGCAGTTCATCACGGTTGGCCTTATCTCGCCCATGTTTTTTGCAAGCAGGTCGAGGCTTTGTGCAAATGCCATTTTGCTCCCTGTGAAAAGGCAGATATGATAAGTTGCAGTACGTTCGAACACATGCGATAGCGGAAGGAAAGACAGAAAAACATCTGTGCTTTCAATTATCGTGATCTGTAAAAGGCTGTTCCTTGCATTTTCGGTAAGGTTAAAGTGCGTAAGCATAGCGCCTTTAGGTGTTCCTGTGGTGCCGGAAGTATAAATAAGACAGGAAAGATCGGATGGTAAAATAGCTTCCCTGGCACTGCTGATTGTCCTTATATATTTGTCAACTAACCGCAAGCCTTCCTCAATTACTTGTTTAAATCCTATAATTCCCGCATTAAGGTTTAACTTTCCTACAGACTTTTCAAAATCTTCAAACGCCGGAATTATACGGATCAGCGACTGGCAGTTATTGGCAACCCTGGTGATCTTACGCAACAAAAACGGGTTACCCACCAAAATGGTCTTGGCTTCCGAGTCGTTTAGAATATATTCAATTTCAGTTTCAGTAAGGGTAGGATAGATGGATGTATTTACTGCACCGATTTGCTGCAGGGCCTGGTCGTAATAAACGTAATCAGGGCCGTTTTCAATAATCAGCGCTAGCATATCGCCCTTTTTTATGCCAATATCCAGAAACCAGGCCGAGATAGCATCTATCTTATCTAAAGCCTGCCTGTAGCTAATATCAACCCATTTATCATTTACCTTATGGCTCATGAAAGGGTGTGTCTCTGGATGAATATTTTTTACAATATTTCGGATAAGTGACGGAATGGTCGATTGATCAGTTGCCGGGTTCATTAAAGTTTAATCGTAATTTATAGTTTAAACAAAGCTAAATTATTTTTTTATTAATTGATTACACTGATTTTAATGTGGTTAAGCGGATTATTAAAAAGATAGCTTCCCCAGCTTATTGTGTCCTCACAAACAATTCTTCCAATAAGAAACAAGCAAAAAAAACACCGGCCTTATTTAATGAGACCGGTGTAATCAATATCGAATCGGTGGAATCTAAAAATTACACCGAAAAACTTTCCCCGCAGCCACAGGTGCGACTTGCATTAGGGTTATGGAAGTTAAAGCCTTTACCATTTAAACCATCGGTAAAATCAAGTTCAGTACCTGCAAGGTACAGAAACGATTTCATATCCAAAGCAATACGGATACCGCGGTCTTCAAAAAACTGGTCGCCTTTTTTTATTTCGTTATCAAAGTCAAGGTTGTATGATAAGCCTGAACACCCACCTCCCTGAACAGATACCCGCAGAAAATAAGAAGCATCAAGCCCCGAATCTGTCATCAGGTGATCTATTTTACTTTTCGCTTTATCAGTTATTGTTACCATTTTATTTAGAGTCGAGAATCAAGAGCAAAGAGCCAGGAATCAAGACAACTTCAAATATCTTGGTTCTTGACTCTTTGCTCTTGATTCTATATTAGTGATGTACTTTTTCGCTTTCAATTGGCGCCATGCCGTTTTTTACGCGGTAATCATTAATTGCAGCTTTAATGGCATCTTCTGCCAATACCGAGCAATGGATTTTTACCGGTGGAAGCGCTAATTCTTCAACAATGTCCATGTTGTCAATTTTCATGGCATCGTCAATGCTTTTGCCTTTAAGCCATTCTGTAGCTAATGATGATGATGCAATTGCCGAACCGCAGCCAAATGTTTTAAATTTAGCATCGGTTATCATGTTGTTATCATCAACCTGTATCTGCAGGCGCATAACGTCGCCGCATTCAGGGGCACCAACCAAACCTGTGCCTACTTTGTGGTTGCTCTTATCTAAAGTGCCCACATTGCGGGGGTTAGTATAGTGATCAATTACTTTTTCTGAATAAGCCATTTTATTTAATTATTGAATTAGTGATTTATTGAATTAGTGATTTAATGCCAATTCGTTACTTTATTTTTTTGCATCTGCACACTCGCACATCCGCATAATTGCACATCAATTAATGTTCTGCCCACTCAATCGAGTTAAGGTCTATTCCTTCTTTAAACATTTCCCACAGCGGAGAAAGCTCGCGAAGGTGTGTTACCGCTTTTTTGGTTACTTCAATAGCGTAATCTACTTCCTCTTCGGTGGTAAACCTGCCTAAACCAAAACGGATAGATGAATGTGCCAGGTCGTCCGACAAGCCCAAACTCTTTAATACATAAGATGGCTCAAGTGAAGCTGATGTACACGCAGATCCTGACGATACAGCCAGATCCTTCATAGCCATCATTAAACCTTCGCCTTCAACATATTTGAAAGATATATTAGCTACATGCGGTAAGCGATGCTCAACATTGCCATTCACATAGCTTTCTTCCAGTTGAGTTAACGATGCCTGTAGTTTATCGCGTAAAGCTGACAAACGTTTTGCTTCGCTTTCCATTTCAAGCCCGCAAAGTTCACAAGCTTTACCTAAGCCAACAATGCCCGGTACATTTAATGTACCCGAACGCATGCCGCGTTCATGACCACCACCGTCCATCTGTGCAGTAACTTTAACCCTTGGGCCTTTGCGGCGCACATATAATGCACCAACACCCTTAGGTCCATATATTTTATGTGCAGAAAGCGCCAGCAGGTCAATTCCGTCGCGGTTAACATCAACCGGGATCTTTCCTACAGCCTGTACTGCATCTGTCATAAACAATGCACCGTGTTTATGGGCAATTGCCGAAATTTCTTTTATTGGCTGAATAACACCTATCTCATTATTGCCATACATTATCGAAACCAATATAGTTTCGCTGGTCATGCTTTTTTCGAGCAGATCAAGGTCAATTATGCCATCTTCCTTAACAGGCAGATAAGTTACTTTTCCGCCAAGTTTTTCAACATGTTTGCAGGCATCAAGTATAGCTTTGTGTTCGGTAACGGTAGTTATAATATGGTTACCTTTTTCTTTATACATTTCGAACACGCCTTTTATGGCAAGATTGTCCGACTCAGTAGCGCCCGATGTGAAAATAATTTCCTTCTCGTTTGCACCAATTAGTTTTGCCACCTGCTCGCGTGCATAATCAACGCCTTCTTCGGCAACCCAGCCAAATGGATGGTTACGGCTTGCTGCATTACCAAACTTTGTTGTAAAATAAGGCAGCATAGCTTCAAGCACACGCGGATCCATCGGTGTTGTAGCGTTGTTATCTAAATATATAGGAAGATTCATACTCATAAAAATTAACAATACAAAGATAGGTAAGTTTTATTTAAAATCATTCAAAATAAGGTTTAAAATACCTTAACACAAACAATAATTTACAATATTTGGACATGAACAAGATTGAGCATATTGGAATTGCGGTAAACAACCTGCAGCAAGCAGGCGATATTTATGAAAAATTGCTCAATACACCTGTTTATAAAATTGAAGAAGTGCTTTCTGAAGGCGTAAAAACAGCCTTTTTAGGAGTTGGTAATAATAAAATAGAGCTATTGGAAGCATCAAACCCCGATAGCCCGATAGCTAAGTTTATAGCCAAAAAAGGAGAGGGTATCCATCATATTGCTTTTGAAGTAGATGATATAAAAGCAGAAATGCAGAGATTAAAAGCAGAGGGTTTTATATTGCTGAATGATGAACCAAAGCCCGGAGCTGATAATAAACTGGTTTGTTTTGTACATCCAAAAAGTGCAAATGGGGTGTTGATTGAGCTTTGCCAGGAGATTAAATAAACCAATATTAAATATGAAATATTTCATTTTTTTGGGAGTTTCAATGCTTGTTTTAAGTATGGGCTGTAAACAGCATATTGAGGAAGAAGCTTCTCAATCATGGAGTAATTTGACGATATTTTCGGAACGTGATACCAGGATAACTATGGGAAATGATGCTGATTCTTCAGTTGTCACTGTTTATCACCGCGGGTCATTTTTTGCTCCGTTGCCAAAAGGAGAAAAAATGAAAGTCGATACTATCAAAGCTTTCTTTACCAGGGCTGAAAAGGATACGATTTTTTCATTGGTACACAATCTGATAACACACCCGGCCAAGACGAAAGGGTTTTGTACGGAATTTGTAGGTAGCCTTGAGCTGTTGATAGATTATGGGAATCAATTCAAACAGATAGCAAAGTATTCTTCTGTATGTAACTGGAATTCATTGTCGGACAAAACAATGCGTTTGCACGATATACTTCGAAGTAAAATTAAAAAGATTTATTTGGGGGAAAACGATACCCCATAAATCATAAATTGAGTTTTATATTAAAGATATCGGTTTAATACTGGCCAAACCTTAATGACCTGGCCAGTATTTAGTATAAACTTTACCTGCAGTAATTACTTATTTTTCAGGAACTATCTTTCTTATCTTACTATAACCCTCTGTTACATATACATTGCCGGCTGCATCAACAGCAATGCCATGAATATCAACAAAAGTTGCCAGTAAATTTGGGCCGTTAATTGAACCAGGCGCGCCGGTACCTGCAATTGTTGTAACACCACCTAATGGAGTTATTTTCCTGATAACATCGTTTCCATTATCAGCTACGTATAAATTTCCAGCTGCATCTACTGTCACATCCATCGGTTACTAAAGCTGGCTGATGCTATAGGCCCATTCGCCGATCCCGGGGTCAATTGTCCTGCTAAGGTAGTTACAACAGCATCTGGTGTTATTTTTCTTATCATGTTGTTCCCATAATCAGCAACGTAAATATTGTTTGCTATATCTACTGCTAAGCCATTTGGGAGACGGAAATTTGCATCAGCGCCCGTCCCGTTTGCAAAACCCGGAGGAGTATTGATAACTTTCCCTGCAAACGTACTTACTATTCCCCCTGGGGTGATTTTTCTGATAACGTTGTGATTGTCTGATACAAAAATATTCCCTGAATGATCTACTACTATTCCCGAAGGCCCGTTAAACGTAGCTGTGCTGGCCGGTCCGTCATCAAACCCGACTGCACCTGTACCAGCAAAGGTAGTAACCACACCAGCCGGAGTTATTTCCCTTATTGCGTTGTTATCTAGATCAGCAACAAAAACATTGCCTGATGCATCAACTGCTATGCCTACAGGATTGTTAAAAGTAGCAGATGCGCCCGTACCATTAGTAAAACCAGCTGCTCCGCTACCTGCTAAAGTTGTAACCAGTCCATTCGGGGTTACTTTACGGATAGCATTATTTACCTGGTCGGCAACATATAAATTGCCTGCCGCATCAATAGCAATGCCATTTGGATTATTAAAAGTAGCTTTTACTCTGGGTCCGTTAGTAAAACCCTGATTGACGCTGCCTGTAAAAGTATATGTATAGCCTGATGTATTTTGCTGATCAATATTGCCATCGATAGGTGCAATACCTGATTTATTACAGCCGGAAAACATTACCGTAGCTAAACTGCAAGCAAATAAAATACACGAATAGTTAATTATTTTTTTTGATTTCATATTGAGAGGTTTTGTTAATTGGTGATGAATAGGCTATATACTAATTAGCATTAAAACATTATAAAATTAAATTTATTGTCGCTGTAGTTAAATAAAGCAATAAATATTAATAATTCAATGTTTTTTTGAAAGTAAGAACTCCCGGTTATTTAAAAAAAACTATACACATATTTTTATTTTAAATTTGGCTTTGAGTTTTTTAACTTTTATTACTACATTTGCACCTCTTTTACGAAGAAGTTATAACACAATGAAAAAAGATCTGCATCCATCAAACTATAGATTAGTTGTTTTTAAAGATATGTCTAACGAATATGCTTTTATAACTAAATCTTGCATCGATAGCCGCGAAACCATAAAATGGGAAGATGGCAATGAATATCCGTTAATTAAATTGGAAATTTCTCATACTTCGCACCCTTTTTATACCGGTAAAATGAAACTGGTTGATACTGCAGGGCGTATTGATAAATTCCGTACCCGTTACAACAAAAAGTAATCGTTGTACTTTCTATAAAATATTTACAAGTCTCCCGGTACATCGGGGGACTTTTTTTATTTTTGCACCATGGCAATTATCCTTTTCGACGATAACGCACATCAAACACTTCTGCCTTTAACGTTTACCCGACCGGTTGCCGACCTGCGCATAGGTATACTTACCATTGCCGAAAAGTGGGCCAAATACTTAAAACTGGATACGTCTTTTTATACCCAGGAATGGTTAAAGGGAAAATTCCCTATAAAAATAGAACAGGACAATATATTTATAAATGGTTCAGTTTGCCCGGATGAATATTTAACCGAAGCGATTGACCGCCTAAAAAACGGCGAAGCCTTAAAATATGGCGATCAGTTAATAGCCGTAAAGCTAAGCCAGGGAGATGCACAAAGTTTTAACCCAGCGGCTAACTTTTCCGTAGTTACAGTTTTAGAAAGCACCCCTGTAACTATTCGTTTCCCTGAAGATATTTTCAGAAAGAATGATATTGAACTACGCAAAGATTTTAATCTGCTTACCAAAGGCCGCACCAGTGCAGTAATAAGCCAAACCAATACCATTATTGGCAATGATTTTTTTGCCGAAGAAGGAGCAATTGCCGAATGTTCAACCTTTAATACTACAAACGGGCCAATTTACCTGGCTAATAACACCGAAGTTTGGGAAGGTACGCATATACGGGGTGCATTTGCCATTTGCGAACATTCGCAGGTGAAAATGGGGGCCAAGATTTATGGAGCAACCACTGTTGGGCCATATTCAAGGGTAGGAGGAGAGCTTAACAATGCCGTCATCTGGGGCTATTCATCAAAAGGCCATGAGGGTTATCTTGGTAATTCTGTGTTGGGTGAATGGTGCAATATCGGCGCCGATTCTAACAATTCAAACCTCAAAAATAACTACGCCGAAGTAAAGCTCTGGGATTATACCACGCAGCGTTTCCGTAAAACAGGCTTGCAATTTTGCGGTCTGATTATGGCCGACCATGCCAAATGTGCTATAAATACCATGTTTAATACAGGTACAGTAGTTGGGGTAAGCGCCAATGTGTTCGGTGCCGGCTTTCCGCGAAATTTTGTTCCCGATTTTGCATGGGGCGGTGCGCAAGGCTTTGAAGTTTACTCGATCAAAAAAATGTTCGAAACGGTAGAAAAGGTTTTTGCCCGCCGTGACCACCGCGATTTTGACGAAAATGAGCAGCAGATATTGAAAAAGGTATTCGAATTAACAGAAGAGCACAGACGGTTTTAAATGACGGTTGATTAGGTTGACTAAGTGAGTAGTTAAAATCAATGTCAATTAGCTTTCAACATAATAAACTCAATCAACATAATCTAACTCAATCAACTTATTTACAATATAATCAACTTAAAATAGCATCATGAGAAAAAAAATTGTTGCCGGAAACTGGAAAATGAACCTTGATTATAACGAAGGTTTAAGCTTGTTTTCCGAAATAATAAATATGTTTAGGGACGAAGCCACCGGCAAGCAACAAGCTGTTATTTGCAGCCCTTTTATTCATTTGCATAGTCTTGCACAATTAGCAAAAGGATATAATAATGTAACCGTTGGCGCACAAAATGCCCACCAGGCAGAGTCGGGAGCATATACTGGCGAAATTTCTGCAAAAATGGTTAAATCTTCCGGAGCCGAGTATGTTATTTTAGGGCATTCAGAGCGCCGTCAGTATTTTGGTGAAGACAACCAACTGCTGGCTAAGAAAACTGACACCGCCCTTGCACATGGTTTAAAACCGATATTTTGTATTGGCGAAACGTTACAGGAACGTGAAACCAACCAGCATTTTGATATTATAAAGAGCCAATTAGCTGAAGGTGTTTTTCATTTGGATGAAGCGCATTTTACACAATTGGTTATAGCTTATGAACCTGTTTGGGCGATCGGTACAGGTGTGACTGCTTCTTCCGAACAAGCACAGGAGATCCATGCTTTTATCCGTAAAGAAATAGCTGCAAAATATAATCAACAGGTTGCTGATAGCACCACTATTTTATATGGCGGAAGCTGCAACCCTAAAAACGCTCCGGAATTATTCGCCCAGCCTGATATTGACGGCGGACTAATTGGTGGTGCATCCCTGAAGTCACGTGATTTCATAGATATTGTGAAAGTGTTTAACTGAAGAGATCAGAGGCTGGAGATCAGAGATTAGGCTATACGCCGGAAGGTCTGAAAATGATGAGGCTTTTTTATTCTTTTAACTGATCTCTGGTCTCTAACCTCCATTTACTGCTGAAAGCATGAAACACCTCCTCAGAGTTATTCTTCCGCCTTTTATAGCTTTCTTCCTTTTATTTGTTGCAGTACGGTACAGCTCATTGTATTTTACCTTGCGGATAGATAAAATGGGAGTGGGGGACCTGAAGAGCTTCATGGCATTTTACAGGTATACGCTACCATTGTTATTTATTGTTGGGGTGCTAACCCAATTGCTAATAATAATGCCAGTATGGAATAGTATGGAGAAAAAGACATTAGCTGATAAAATAAATATCATTGTCGATCTTTGTTTTATCTGCCTTGTTTTTGCTCTCGGGATAAGTTATACCATTTGGGACCCGGCCCGGGGAATTTATAATCTGGTTAAGTTGGTGGGTTTTATGACTGCCGTACAAATGGTTTATTGGCTTATTAACCTGCTGATATTATACTTATTTGAAGATCGGGATTAAGTCTCAAATCTCATATCTAAAACATGAATTATTACGAATTACTTTTTACCACCATAACAACTGAAGATTACCAGCAGGATTTACTGATCAATGCTTTAGGTGAGATAGGTTTTGATACTTTTGAAGAATTAGATTTTGGTTTCAAAGCGTATATTCCAATAGCTGATTTCGACCAGGAGAAGCTGGATGAACAATTATTAACGTATCAGGATCTGTTCACGTTTAGCTATGAA
The DNA here is from genome assembly GCA_013286325.1 of Bacteroidota bacterium. Classification (GTDB taxonomy): domain Bacteria; phylum Bacteroidota; class Bacteroidia; order Sphingobacteriales; family Sphingobacteriaceae; genus Mucilaginibacter. The sequence goes on from JABDFZ010000007.1 coordinate 56,241, forward strand.
ATAACGCTTATCCCTCAAAAAAACTGGAACGAAGTATGGGAAAGTAATTTTGAACCGATAGGGATTGGAAACCAGATATTTGTGCGTGCTACCTTCCATCAACCCAAACCTCAATTTGCTTATGAGATTGTGATTGACCCTAAAATGGCCTTTGGCACCGGGCATCATCAAACAACTTCGATGATACTGGAGCTGATGTTGGAGAATGATTTCAAGAATAAAAAAGTGCTGGATATGGGTTGCGGAACCGGGATTTTGGCTATAATGGCATCAAAATTAAACGCTAGCGAAATTACGGCAATTGATTACGACCCGGTTTGTTACGGTAGCACCATCGAAAATGCCCTGCTCAATAACATTACAAATATTAAGGCATTATGCGGATCGAAAGAGGTAATACCTGATGAAAGCTTTGACACAATTTTAGCTAACATAAACCGCAATATCCTGCTCGATCAAATGGAGCGATACAATGAAGTATTAAAAACTGGCGGTGAAATATACTTTAGCGGATTCTATGAAACCCCTGATTTGGATATAATTACGACGGAAGCGGCTAAGCATGGTTTAAAATATATCAACCATAAAAAAAACAAGGATTGGGTGGCCGCAAAATTTGTAAAATAAGTTAAAATCAAATCTTTCCCATTTAATTTTCGAAACACCGGAAATCTTTCAGCGTAATTTTCATTATATTTATATTTAATGGGGTATATACCAGTTATCCCTGCCGATAAATTTAAATTGATTAATGAAAACTTACCTCGTACCTATTGATTTTTCGAAGGCAGGTTCCCACGCTGCCGATTTCGCTGCTGCTTTAAGTCATCAAACAGATGTTGATCATATTATTTTATTGAATGCTTATTACGTATCTGTTTATGAAACCATGCTGCCAAATCCCGATATGGTGCTTGTAAAAGAAGAAGAAATTGAACAAAACGCCGCCGACAGGTTAAAAAAACTGGAAGAGTTTAAAGCTGAAATGTACAAAAAGGTGAGGCCAGGGGTTGAAATAAGTACTCATTTAAACCGTTCTCATTTATTACGTGCAGTAGTTGAAAATGCCAATAGCAGGGGTGCAGGGCTGGTTATATTAGGAAGCAGAGGCAACAGTAGTAACGACGATGCAAAAATTGGAAGTCATGTAGTTAGAGTATCAAAAGCCAGTCCGGTACCGGTAATAGTGGTGCCACCCGCTTTTCAAATTCAAAACATAAACAGGGTAGTTGTAGCCTGCGATTTTAGCAAGGTTACGGAAGCTGACTCGTTAGATGCCCTTAAAAAGCTGCTTAGCCGGAAAAACTTTGATCTGCTGGTTGTAAATATAAATACCAAAGCAAACAAAGATGGGAACGCTGAGGCAATTGCCAAAGAAACAGCTTTATACGAAACATTAAAGCAGTATAGCCCTAAGTATTACTTTATTAACCAGGCAGATATTATTAACGGAATTCTGCATTTTGCAGCGGAGCATGACGCGCAATTAGTGATAGCTTTACCTCACAAATACAGCTTTTTACAATCATTATTGCACAACAGCGTCTCCCAGCAATTGTTGGAAAGCGCCGTTGTGCCGGTATTGTTGTTAAAGTAAACGAAACAAATGACAGTACATTCACTCGGATTAAGATTTATTGCAAAACTGATGAATGTCAATAAGATCATTTTATATGGTAAAGTTTTAATTACAAAGGGGTGTAAAAACCAAACTTTTTTATTACATTTAGATGATAAATGCCCCTCAGGAGCTTAGAAACAATGTTTCCGTGTAGCTTTAACACTTCCAATGAGAAACATTACTTTAAGAAAAAAAAATATTATTCAAATTTGTTGATAATTAGGTAGATATTGAATATTATTGTAACTTTATTAACTATTGCGAAATCTTTTAAACCTCAAATAATACATGAAAACACTTGGAAAAAAAATCAGGTTATTACGTCATCAAAAGGGATGGAGCCAGGAGGATGTTGCGAAAAGATTAGATATCTCTATCCCTGCTTTTTCGAAAATTGAAACCGGTATTACCGATATCAATTTATCGAGACTCGAACAGATTGCTACGCTGTTTGAAATGACGGTAGTACAGTTACTTACTTTTAGCGATGCTGAACAGGATCAAAAGATTGTTAGCGAGTTGGAAACAATCAACAAAAAGTTAATGGACCGGGAAACCGAGGTTATTGATTTGCAAAAAAAGGTTATTGAGTTATTTGAAGAATTAAGACATAG
>JABDFZ010000008.1 GCA_013286325.1 Bacteroidota bacterium
CCGGCGCTTCCGGCTCATATTCTACAGAAAGTAATGTAACGCTTGCAATAGCACTTAAATTACAAAAGGCAATAGAAAAAGATATTCCGGACTTAAAAGTAGTAATGACGCGCACATCCGAAGCTGATGTAGGTTTAAAAACACGGTCGGAAATTGCAAATACCAATAAAGGCGACCTTTTTATATCTATACACTGTAACTCGTTATCAGATAGAAGGGTACGTGAAGCTGTAGGTCATAAACACGGAAAGACTATTTATAAAACCGTTTCCGTTCCCGACCGTTCGGGTAAGGGAGTATTGTTTTTGGTTTATAGATTTGGCCGTTCGGAAGAAGAGCATGAAGCTTTAAGGGAAAACTTATTTGAAGTAGAGGATGCTGGGCAACAAAATATAGATGTACAGGATAATCCTGCTGCCATGATAACCATAAATGCTTTTAAAGCTAAGTACCGCAAACAAAGCATTCATTTTGCCAATATGCTCAATTCGGAATTTACCGATGGCGATGGCAGGCACAGCGATGGCGTAAAAGAACAGGGCGTACTTGTTTTGTGCCATAGCGCTATGCCAGCAGTATTAATTGAAACCGGCTTTATAAATAATCACGAAGAAGAAGACTATCTGAATTCTGAAAATGGACAGAATGAAATAGTTGCTTCAATTGTAAGGGCTTTAACAAGTTATAAAGCCGAAGTAGAACAAGTATCACAATAATTAGTTATAAATGTGAGACGTTAGATATAAGATTTGAGACAAAAAACAGTTGCTGTAATCTCTGTTTATTATTTCGAATCTTATATTTCAAATCTCATGTCTCAAATCTTATATCTATCTAATCTACCATGAAAGTATCAAACGAAACGAAAATTGGCGCATTAACCGCTATAACTATTACTTTTCTTGTACTTGGATACAGCTTTTTAAAAGGAAGCGATGTTTTTTCAGGTTCTAATAAATTTTATGCTGTATACAAAAGTGTCGACGGCCTCTCTGTATCAAAGCCAGTATTGGTTAACGGCTTCCCTATTGGCAGGGTATCAAAAATGAAGCTTTTACCTAATGGGCATACTATTGTTGAGTTTAAGGTTGATCATCAGTATAATGTGCCATCAAACACACTTGCAAAGCTGGTGAGCACTGATCTTTTAGGTGGAAAAGCTATTGTATTTGAATATGGCAATAGCAATACTTATGCTGATGACAATGATACATTACGTGCAGACATACAGGGCAGCCTTGCAGAAAGCCTGCAGCCAATACAAACAAAGGCCGAAAACCTGATAACTAAGCTGGATTCATCTTTAGCGGCTATAAATAAAATTCTGAACCCCAATTTTCAAAAGAATGTAGACCGCAGCTTTACAAGCATAGCAAACTCGTTGCAAACACTTGAAGGAACTACAAAAAAGATTGACGCACTTGTTGGCGGCCAAACCGAGCATATAAATGGTATTTTATCAAATGCTGAAATTGTATCGGCTAATTTAAAAAACAGCACTGCAAATATAACCGGCATTACCAGCAACTTTGAAAAGGTGAGCAATGATATAGCAGCTTCAAACATTAAACAAACACTTGATAATGCTAATAAAGCTATGGCCGATCTGCAGGAAACCATCAGCAAGATCAGTTCAAATAAAGGTACTTTAGGTTTGCTGCTTAACGATGATAAAATGTACAATAATCTGAAGGATGCCTCGGCTAACCTTAACAGCTTATTTATTGACCTGAAAGCACACCCCAAGCGTTACGTGAGCTTCTCTGTTTTCGGAGGGAAGAAAGATTAGTGTTAGTGATCAGAGGTTAGAGACAAGAGATTAGGCTAAGCAATTTTTAAATGATAGTATAACTAATCTCTACTACTCCCCGATCATAAATGTTCGCCCTTCAATGGCGAGTTCTGTTTCAGGGAATATACTTCTTGCTTCATCCAGCAGTTCGTTTAGAGTTTTGTATCTGGCGGAAAAGTGACCGATCAGCAGTTTTTTTGCATTTGTTTTTAATGCAACTTCGGCGGCCTGCAATGCTGTGGTATGATGGGTTTCAACAGCCCTGTCGAGCATATTATTTAAAAAGGTAGACTCGTGATATAATAATGTGGCACCGTTTATCTGCTCAAAATACATTTCGTTATACATCGTATCTGAGCAATAAGCATAAGTTTTAGGTTCGCTGGAATCTATTGTAAGCGTATCATTTTTATAGAAAGTACCATCAGGTGCGGTATAATCAGCGCCCTTTTTTAAAGGTGAGTAATATTCAATAGGAATGTTAAGGTGTTCAAGCTTTTCCTTTATTAGTTTCCTCAATCTTTTCTTCTCCCTGAATAAAAAACCTGTGCACTCAATTCTGTGGTCGAGCGGAATGGTTTCAACTATAATGTCCTGGTTCTCTAAAATTACTTCGGCTTTTTTAGGGTTAGTAAAGTAATATTCAACAGGATATTGAAGGGTTGTTTCAGAATAACTTAACTGCAGGTCAATAATTTCTTTTAACTGAGGGGGGCAGTAAATTTTTAAGGGCTTAATGCGGCCATTGAGATGGAGTGAAGAGATCAGGCCTACAAGCCCCAGATAATGGTCGCCATGCAGGTGACTTATAAAAATATGATCTATCCGGCTGGCTTTAACATCAAACCGCAGCATTTGCTGCTGAGTGCCTTCGCCACAGTCAATAAGGTACATACGCTCATTGATGTTAAGCGCCTGCGATGTTGGGTTTCTGTTAAATATTGGGGTTGCAGAACTGCTGCCAAGTATCGTTACTTCAAATTTCATACCTGGTAAACAGCCAGACTGCTTATTTTGCTTCTTTCTTTAATTCTTTTTCTATCTCTTCCATAAAAACCAGGTCAATGGCTTCTTCGCATGTAGGAACAATAGAAAGTACACTGTCGAGCTGTGAGATGGTGATAAGGCGTGCTACAGGTTCATTTAAGCCTGTAAGGATAAAGGTTCCGGAGGCGTTTTTACATAAACGATGGCCAACCAGTAAACTACTCAAACCTGATGAGTCTGCAAATTTTACTTGTGATAGGTCGAAAATTATATTCCGCTGACCTTCGGTATTGATCAATATCAGTTCAGATTTTAGCTGTGGTGTTATCAAAGAGTTTAGCTTTGATTCATTAAGCTTCAATAGAATGTATTTTTCGTGTTTGTCAACAGTGAATTTCATTTTGTTTAAATTAAAAAGCTAAGATATAACTATTTTGTCTAGAAATAAAAAATTACAGCGCAGTAAGTTCATTATTTATAGCTTTTTCAACCCTCGCCAACACATTCTCTTCACCCGGTTTAATAAAGCTTTCGCCTGTTATCTGCTCAAAAAGCTCAATATAACGCTCAGAGATAGATCCAACAATCTCTTTTGTCATTAATGGCACTACCTGTCCTTCTTTTCCCTGGAAACCATTTTCAATCAACCATTTTCTTACAAACTCTTTCGAGAGTTGTTTTTGTGGCTCACCCTTCTCCTGCCGCTCGCTATAGCCATCAGAATAAAAATATCTTGATGAATCCGGCGTGTGGATTTCATCAATTAAATAAATAGTTCCGTCGGCTTTACCAAATTCATATTTGGTATCAACCAGTATCAGGCCCTGTTTTGCAGCTATTTCTGTTCCGCGTTTAAATAATGCACGGGTATAGTTTTCAAGTTGTGTATAATCAGCGGCAGAAACAATTCCCCTCTCCAGTATCTGTTCTTTTGATATATCCTCATCATGCCCTACCGACGCTTTTGTAGTTGGGGTAATGATCGGTTCTGGCAACTTATCGTTTTCTTTAAGTCCCTCTGGTAAGCTAACGCCGCAAACCTGTCTTCTGCCTGCGCTGTATTCGCGCCATGCATGGCCTGCAAGGTAACCGCGAATAACCATTTCCACTTTAAATGGATCGCAAATACGGCCAATGGTTACACTTGGTTCGGGCACACTAACTACCCAGTTTGGAACAATATCTGCCGTAGCTTTTAAAAATTTAGCAGCAATTTGATTTAGCACCTGGCCTTTGTATGGGATAGCTTCAGGTAGTACCACATCAAAAGCCGAGATCCGGTCGCTGACAACCATCACCAGATATTTATTATTAATAGTATAAACATCCCGTACCTTACCTTTATAAAAACTGGTTTGGCCTGGGAAATTAAAATGTGTTTCTTTTATTGCGTTCATGGTATTAGAGGTTGAAGATTAGCGACCAGAGATTAGGAAAATCTTTATGTCGCTATATCTAACGTCTTTATCAAATACTTATTTATTATACTTTTTTGAGGTTTTATCCAGTGTTCAACTAATCTCTGATAACTAGCCTCAAATCACTAAACTACTGTATATCCCCGTAGGCTGCCAAAATCTTGCGTACCAACTTATGCCTTACCACATCTTCACCACTAAGATAAACAATTTCAATTCCTTTAATATCAGTAAGAATACGTAAAGCAGTATGCAAGCCGGATTGCTGTTTTTTAGGCAGATCTATTTGGGTAACGTCACCGGTTACAATAAATTTAGCTGATGGCCCCATACGGGTTAAAAACATTTTTAATTGCATATCGGTGGCATTTTGGGCTTCATCCAAAATAACAAAACAGTTATCAAGCGTCCGTCCGCGCATAAAAGCCAGCGGTGCAATTTCAATGGTGCGGTTCTCCAGATAAAATTTTAATTTTTCCGCAGGAATCATATCATCAAGTGCATCATACAACGGGCGTAAATAAGGATCGATCTTTTCCTTTAAATCGCCCGGTAAAAAGCCCAGGTTCTCCCCTGCTTCAACTGCCGGTCTGGTTAAAATAATACGCTTGATGTCTTTATTTTTCAACGCCCTCACTGCTAAAGCCACAGCGGTATAAGTTTTACCTGTACCTGCAGGACCTATGGCAAAAAGTATATCGCTCTTATTAATACAATCAACCATTTTACGCTGGTTGGCAGTACGCGCTTTTACCATTACTCCATTCGGCCCAAATACAATAACTTCCCCGCTGGCAAATTTGTCCGCAGATGCGTCAGTGGTAGGTGTATCTATCTTTGATCCAAGGATTCGTTCCAGGTCTGTGATGTTTAAATTCTCATATTTTTCAACATGTTGAAGCAAATGCTGAAATTTTTCCTGGAATATATTTAGCTCATGATCATCACCCAATACCTTCACCTCGTTGCCCCTGGCCACTATTTTTAGCTTAGGGTACTGTTTTTTAATGATTTCAAAATGATCATTATTAGGACCCCACAAAACTGCGGGGTTGATTTGTTCAATTGACAATTTAAGTTCGTTCAATACAAATTGATTTTTAGTTGCAGATTTTTATGAATTAAAATTGAATATTTGTAGCACTAATTCTTGCACAAGATTAGCGATAAATATTTAAAAAATTAATGGCAATAATAACTTTAACTACTGATTTGGGCGATAAAGATATTTATCAGGCCGCCCTTAAAGGTAGCATCCTTAAATTATTACCTACGGTTAATATTGTCGACATAACCAATAGCGTTGCCGCCTATAATATACAACAAGCTGCCTTCATATTAAAAAATAGTTTTTATTATTTTCCCGACAATACAGTCCATTTAATAGGTATTGATACCGTATTTAATACTGAGACCAGATACCTGGCTGTAAAATATAAAAACCATTATTTCGTAGGCGCCGATAATGGCATATTCTCGTTAATGTTTGATAAAGATCCGGATGAAATTGTTGAAATAAACATTATGCAGGACCTTAAATTCCTGCATTTCCCACTTGCCGATATTTTTGTTAAAGCCGCCTGTCATTTAGCACAGGGCGGTACGCTTGCCGAAATTGGTTTACCTGTAAGCGATATCGAGAAAAAGATGAACCTGCAACCGGTTATTGAGAAAAACCTGATAAAAGGTGTTGTAATTTATATCGATTCATTCCAAAACGTAATTACTAACATAACCAAGGATTTTTTTAATCGCGTTCAGCAAAACAGACGCTTTCAATTATCGTTTAAACGTAACGAAACTATTAATCATTTAAGCTGGCATTATAACGAAGTACCCGAAGGTGAGAAACTCTGCCTTTTTGGTATAAGCGATCATTTAGAGATAGCTATTAATAAAGGAAATGCAAGCGGCCTGCTTGGTTTGGGTTTGGGAGATAGTGTGATTATTGATTTTTTGGAATAATGAAAAATTTTGTACTCGTTATATTATTTTGTGTTTTATCGGCCGGAGCTTTTGCCCAGGCCAACAGCGATTCGCTCGCGTACCAATTGCAGCGCAAAAAAATAAATTCAATGCTGGCACAAAGAGCAGAGAAGTTTGGCCAATATGACCAAAGCCTAAGTATGCACACTGGTATCTTTGGCTTACAAACTAAAAAGGATATTCGCCGGTCTAATGATATCTTAATGGATATTGTTAAAACGGATAATGATATTTATAAAGAGTTAAAAATACTGCTTGAATACCGCACTTTTCAACAAACCCAGGTTCAAACGCATTCAAAAGAAGCCGAACAAAGCAACCTTGGTTTTATGAACACTATTAATAAGCTGAGGGGACAGGTTGATGCCATGAAAGCTGAGGCCGAAAGACAACAACAGCAACAAGAGAAGACCAAAAACATATTTATCATTATTATAATACTCATGTTTGCGTCAATTTTATTCCTGCTTACACGTAAAAGCAAGCATAAGGCTTAGCTTTGCAGCTTCTTTTTACAGAATTATAAAATGTTCGGGCTTGTTAATCGTCTTCACATTTAAATACTGTATAGCAAACAACAAATGGCAAGAGGACGGTTTAATAGTGGTAATGCAGCGGAAAAAGAGCTGCCAAAAGCAAAAATAAATAGCAAAAGTTTAAAACAGGTATCGAGGCTACTCTCCTATGTTAGGCCCTATCGCGGCAAGTTTATAGCCGCAATGATTTTTTTATTTCTTTCAAGCCTTACGGGTTTAACATTTCCAAAATTTTTAGGGGCGTTAATAGATGCTGCTCAGGGCAAACAAAAGTATGGCTTTTTACCTGCTACGCTTAACGGAATTGGTTTGCTGGCATTAATAATATTATTTGCCCAGGCATTTGTTTCATTTTTCAGGGTGGTTTGGTTTGTACAGGTAGCCGAAAGGTCACTGGCCGATATACGCCGTGATACTTATTTTAAGCTGATCACTTTACCGATGAACTTTTTCTCCAACCGCAGGGTTGGTGAATTAAACAGCCGTATTTCTGCCGATCTTTCACAAATACAGGATGCAATAACTACTACCCTGGCCGAAATGATAAGGCAGTTGATCTTATTAACAGGTGGCATTACCTTCCTTGTTATCGTATCGCCGAAACTGACTTTAGCATTGCTGGCTTTGGTACCGGTTTTAGTTGTTGTGGCTGTAGTTTTTGGACGGTTTATTCGTAAACTTTCAAGACAAGCTCAGGATAAACTGGCAGAATCGAATACTGTTGTTGAAGAAACCTTACAAGGCATTGCGAATGTAAAAGCGTTTGTAAACGAGGCCTTTGAAGCCGGCCGGTATGACAGAAACCTGCGCGATGTTGTTAAGCTTGCAGTGAAAGGCGCAAAATTCAGGGGGCTGTTTGCTTCATTTATAGTTTTCTGCCTTTTTGGTGCAATAGTAGCAATAATCTGGTATGGATCGATAATGGTTAGCCATCATGAACTCACCATTGGCCAGTTAACAGAGTTTGTTATTTATGGTGTATTTGTAGCTGCATCAATGGGTAGTTTCCCCGAATTATATGCCAATATGCAAAAAGCAGTTGGTGCAAGTGAGCGTGTGCTGGAGATTTTAGACGAACAAGGTGAAGAAGTATCCATTAATGAAAAGGATAATATTATCAAACAAAAAATTGAAGGTAACCTGTCATTCAGCGATGTTGTTTTTTCATACCCGTCACGATCAGATATTACAGTTTTAAACAGTGTTTCGTTCGATGCTGCTGCCGGGCAAAAAGTAGCTATTGTTGGCCCCAGCGGATCGGGTAAATCAACTATGGCGGCATTGATCTTACAATTTTATCATCCCCAAAGCGGGGTTATATCATTTGATGGTAAGCCTGCTGCAGATTACTCATTGACCGACATCCGCAATCAGGTAGCTATTGTACCACAAGATGTAATGCTGTTTGGCGGTACAATAAAAGAGAATATAGCCTATGGCAAGTTAAGCGCTACAGAAGATGAAATTATACAGGCTGCACAACGCGCTAACGCTCACCAGTTCGTTACCTCTTTTCCGGAGGGTTATGATACCGTGGTTGGCGAACGCGGGGTCAAGCTTTCCGGCGGTCAGCGGCAGCGTATTGCTATTGCAAGGGCATTATTAAAAAACCCATCCATATTGATACTGGATGAGGCCACCTCTTCTTTAGATTCGGAATCTGAACGTTTGGTACAGGAGGCATTGGAAGAACTGATGAAAAACCGTACCTCCATAATTATAGCACATCGTCTTTCAACCATCCGCGAAGCTGATAAAATCATCGTACTTGAAAAAGGGAAAATCATTGAATCGGGCAGTCACCAGGAATTGATAAGCAATGAAGAAGGCCTCTACAGGTATTTAAGCACTTTACAGTTTGAAGTTGGCTAATACTAAAATTGCAATAACCCCCGTTCTATAAAATACGTATAAATAACATCCCCTAAACTGTTTAACATGTATTGTATTTATATATTGCAGTGCAATAAATTTATCTATGAACTGGAGATCTTATTACAAGCCTTTTTTAATTGTTACTTCTATAATTTTGTTTGGCACTAATTGCAGGTTAAGTTCAAAACCTAATGCAGACGTTGTTGCTATCCTGAACAAAGCCCCAAACGGCCCCGATACCACTAAAATCAGTGCTATAAATGAACCTTCAATAAATATTGACCATAGCAACAATACCGTACCACTAAAGAATATGTTTGGCATAAATGCCTACGAATGGAATTTTTTGGAAAATCCCGGCAGCCCTAACGACAGGAAACATATTTATGAAGATAACATGGCGCTGATAAAAACATTCAGCGCTGTGAGGCATTATTTGAACTGGGGACGGCTGGAAACCACCAAGGAGAACTACACTTTTAATCCAACCAATAACGGCGGCTGGAATTACGATATTATTTATGAACGCTGCAAACAGGATGGTATCCTGGTTTTGGCTGATATAAAAAACATCCCTGAATGGTTGCAAAATACCTATCCGGCAAGTTCAAGGGATGATGATAACGCGCCTGTTCCTTATGCGCATAGTTTAAATGATCCGGCATCGTACGCCGATCAGGCGCGAATGGCATTTCAGTTTGCTGCCAGGTATGGCTATAATAAAAACATAGATAAAAATTTGGTTAAAGTGGATACCCGCAAACGCTGGAACGGGGATATATCAAATGAGGCGAAAATAGGAATGGGCCTGATAAAATATATTGAATGTGGTAATGAACGGGATAAGTGGTGGGGAAATGATGAAAGCCACCAAACTGCTGAGCAATATGCAGCAAATATGTCTGCATTTTACGATGGTAATATGGGCAAGCTTGGCCCCGGGGTGGGCGCAAAAGCGGCTGACCCCAATATACAGGTAGTAATGGGCGGTTTAGCAACAGCTAACGTGAAGTTTGTTGAAAAGATTATAGCCTGGTGTAAAGCCAACCGCGGTTATAAAAAAGATGGTAGCATAAATTTATGTTTCGATGTAATTAACTACCATTTGTATTCAAATAATGGCGATGTAAGGATTCAGAAAAAAGCAACAACCGGCATTGCCCCCGAGCTTTCGAATGATGGCAGTATAGCAAACTCTTTTGTTAAGCTGGCAAATAGCCTGCCCCAGCATCCTGAAGTATGGCTTACCGAAACCGGATACGACATTAACCAGGAAAGTTATCAGAAAGCCGAATCAATCGGTGCGAAAACGGTACTGGCTAACCAGGCAGACTGGATATTACGCACCTCCCTCCTGTACATTCGTTATGGAGTTAAGAGAGTGTTCTTTTATCAATTATTTGACGATCACGCCGGCGGCACTACCCAATACGCAACATCCGGCCTTGCCGAAGGAATAAAAAGACGTCCCGCTGCTGATTATATTTTGCAAGTCACTAAACTGATGGGTGATTATAATTATATAAAAACCATTAGTAAAGATCCATTAGTTGATCAATATCAGCTTGGCAACAAGACAATGTTTATACTGACGATACCTGACGAAACGAACCGCACTGCAAGCTATACGCTCAATTTAGGATCAGCTAAAAAGGCAAATATTTACAATTTAAAAATGGGTGCTGATTTGATGGATACTAAGCAGGTAAATACAATCAATGGCAAGGTGACGATTAAGGTTACTGAAACACCTGTTTTTGTTGAGGGGATTAAATAATGATGAGATCGTAGTCTTAAAATTAAGTGATGGCTCTTCACCTAAAATAGCATTACAAAATTCCACTCAAAAACGCTATTTTTGCGCGATAAATGAAGCACATTCGTAATTTTTGCATAATAGCACATATCGACCACGGTAAAAGTACCCTTGCCGACAGGTTGCTTGAATATACCAACACCATAACTCAACGCGAATCGCAAGCACAATTGCTTGATGATATGGATTTGGAACGTGAGCGCGGCATCACCATAAAAAGCCATGCCATACAGATGGATTATGAGCTCAATGGGCAAAAATATATACTAAATCTGATTGACACTCCTGGTCACGTAGATTTCTCGTACGAGGTTTCACGCTCAATTGCCGCCTGTGAGGGAGCTTTGCTGATAGTTGACGCGGCTCAGGGCATACAGGCACAAACTATATCGAACTTATACCTTGCTTTAGAAAATGACCTGGAGATCATCCCGGTTTTAAATAAAATGGACCTCCCCGGTGCTATGCCTGAAGAGGTGAAAGACCAGATTGTTGAGCTTATCGGCTGTAAACGCGAAGAAATATTGGCAGCATCTGGCAAAACAGGCATGGGTGTGCATGATATTTTACGCGCCATTGTTGAGCGTGTGCCTCCTCCTGTTGGAGACCCTGAGGCACCATTGCAAGCCCTGATATTCGACTCTGTTTTTAATTCTTTCCGTGGTATTGTCGCTTATTTTAAAGTGGTAAACGGCGAGATTCGCAAGGGCGATAAGGTAAAATTCTTTGCTACTGAAAAGCAGTACCTGGCTGATGAAGTAGGTACTTTAAAATTGAAACAGCTACCTAAGGACGTTATTAAAACGGGCGACGTAGGTTATATTATTTCGGGTATAAAAGAAGCTCGTGAAGTAAAGGTGGGCGATACCATCACGCGCGTAGACAGGCCATGTGAAGCAGGGATCCAGGGTTTCGAGGAGGTAAAGCCAATGGTATTTGCCGGTATTTACCCGGTTGATACAGAGGATTATGAAGAGCTGCGTGAAGCTATGGCCAAATTGCAATTGAATGACGCCTCGCTGGTATTTGAACCGGAATCATCTGCGGCACTGGGCTTCGGTTTCCGATGCGGATTTTTGGGTATGCTCCACATGGAGATCATCCAGGAGCGGTTAGAACGCGAGTTTGATATGACGGTGATTACTACCGTTCCTAACGTATCATATATCGCCTTCACGACAAAAGGAGATGCCATCACCGTAAACAACCCATCTGATTTGCCCGACCCGAGCAGGATTGACTATGTGGAGGAACCGTACATAAAAGCCACTATAATTTCGAAATCGGAATTTGTTGGGCCAATTATGTCGCTTTGTATCCAAAAGCGCGGCTTTATCAAAAATCAATCGTACTTAACGTCCGACCGTGTTGAGCTAATATTTGAGATGCCAATGGGTGAGATAGTTTTTGATTTTTATGATAAACTAAAAACCATTTCAAAGGGATATGCATCATTTGATTATCACCAGATAGGTTACCGCAAGTCGGACCTGGTACGTTTAGATATTCGTTTAAACGCTGAGCCTGTCGACGCACTGTCATCATTGATATTCCGGGGTAACTCTTACGATTTTGGTAAAAAGATCTGCGAAAAGCTAAGGGAACTGATCCCGCGCCAGCAATTTGAAATTATTATACAAGCGTCAATCGGCGCTAAAATTATAGCACGCGAAACTGTAAAAGCCTTACGTAAAGATGTAACTGCCAAATGTTATGGTGGGGATATTAGCCGTAAACGCAAGCTATTGGAAAAACAGAAAAAAGGTAAAAAACGCATGCGTCAGGTTGGTAACGTGGAAATTCCGCAGAGTGCTTTCATGGCGGTTTTAAAACTGGACTAAAAAATAGAATCAAGAATCGAGAGCCAAGAGACAAGACAGTATGCTTTTCTATTCTGGTTCTTGATTCTTGATTCTTGACTCTTATATCATGAATTTACTCGACGGAAAATACGTATCAGAAAAACTTAAGGGAGAAATAGCCGAAGCAGCAGCTAAAATATTGGCTGAAACCGGGCGTAAACCACACTTGGTTGCGGTTTTGGTTGGTCATGACGGGGGCAGTGAAACCTATGTGGCCAGCAAAATAAAAAATTGTGAAGCTGTAGGCTTTAAATCGACTTTGGTACGTTATGAAAGCGATGTTACAGAGGAAGAATTGTTAGCCAAAGTAGCAGAACTTAATGCTGATACCGACATCGACGGTATAATAGTACAACTTCCTCTCCCCAAACATATCGATCCTGAAAAAGTAACTGAAAAGATTGATCACCGTAAAGATGTTGATGGTTTTCACCCGGTTAACCTGGGCAGGATGCAGCGCAACTTACCATCATTTATCCCGGCTACCCCTTACGGTATCACTTTAATGCTAAAGGAATATGGGATTGAAACTGCAGGTAAGCATTGCGTAGTTGTTGGCCGCAGTAACATTGTTGGTTCACCAATGAGTATCCTGATGGCACGTAACACCACTCCGGGTAACTGTACTGTAACCATTTGCCATAGCCGCACTCCTGATATCAAAAAATTTACGCTGGATGCCGATATCCTTATAGTAGCTATAGGCAAAAAGAATTTCATCACTGCCGATATGGTAAAAGATGGTGTAGTTGTAATTGATGTAGGTATGAACAGGGAAGTATCCACCCTCACCAAATCTGGCTACAAGCTTTATGGTGATGTTGATTTTGAAAATGTTGCTCTTAAAGCGTCATGGATAACACCTGTACCGGGTGGCGTTGGCTTAATGACCATTATTGGCTTATTAAAGAATACTTTGGCTTCCGCTAATAAGGAAGTATATCCTTAGATAATTCTCATACTTTGTATGAGGAAATATAATGTGAGATGCCGAAACAAGTTCGGCATGACCTTGGATTGGATGCTTGTTTAACTCAAATACTCCTCTGGGATCTGATAATTTTCATTCTCATCGCTCCAAGCCATTGAGGTGATACGCCAGTTGTCCTCAAATAAAATAAATTGAATATAATTGATTCCCCGTGGCAGGTTGTCTATTTCATGGTCGGCGAAACTATATTCATATATGCTTATACGTTGGGCAACCTTGCCAAATATCTCAGTTCTTGAGTGTAATTCGCGCTGCATAAATTGTTGTAAAGTTCCGGCGCCTATCTGGGCTTCCAAAGCCCGGGTAAATGTTTCTGCTGTAAAGGTTACAGGATTGCCAAAGCTATTATTTATCAGCAGGCCATCAGCAAAAAATAAGGATTTTACAGTTTCAAGGTCAGGCATTTCACCATCCTGAAAACTAAGTGATTCATAAAAATCTTCGGTAACATAGTCTATCGCTCTCGTGTTCATTTATTAAATACTTGTTTTATATCGTCCCAAACGGTCTTTGTTCCAATGTGAACTATATTGTCTTTGATTTTAACAGCATAAGTTTTTATGAAATCATTTGCTCCTTTTCCGGTTTGCAAATCAAAAGAATAACCATGGACCGGACAAATAATTTTCCCATTTTCGCATCCACCCAAACTAAGGTCAAATCCCTGGTGCGGGCATATGGCAGATACTGCAAACAGCTTACCCTCATAACCAACTATGCAAATGTTTTTATCGGCTATTTTAACTTTTTTAATAAATGGCTTATCTATGTCCTGAATTTCGGGGAGTGGATACCACTTCATAAATACTAAAAATCGATCTTTAAGTTCATTAATGATGGATTTTTCATTACATCGTCCATGTTGGTGATCAGTGTTACCCGTTTCCTGTCGGCAGAAACTATCGCTTTGGAATTGTATACTTTTTTTACAGGTTTAGCAAAATTCAGTATCACCTTATAAGGCATATCAATTAACATAGCTTTCGCCATTGAAAAAGCAGATTGGGTCTTCTTTAAAAATGCGTTGAATTTAGCTTTGTCAATTATGCGATAAAATTTATGAGGCGTTATTTCGTAAGAATAATAGTCCTCCCCTGCTACCAGCTGTTGGGCATCAAATCCTAAATTCTGTTTGTCGCCTTTTGCAACTGATTTAAGCTGGCTGTTCATTGAAATTTTTGAAATATGTTTCAGGTAATATTCCAGATCGGCAGAATTTTTAGCCAAGTGGTTAATGTTTACCTTCATTATATTCTTTGGCAGGTTCATTTTTATGGTTAGGTTACTTGCTTTAGCCATATTGGCTTCCTCAAAACTCATTTTCTGTTGAGTGCTGTCGGGCAAGGCCGAATAAAAGTTTAAAGTGGTATCCTTTACTAAAGAAAATTGAGGAGTTGCTCTTACCGAATCTGTGATCAGGTTATTTAGCACAGATACAGCGCTGCTCATATCAAAACCATAAATTACATTACACGATCCGTCCTGTTTAAAATCATAACGCTCCTCAATATCCAAACAGGACGAAAGGCAGAGCATTAACAATAATAAAACAGGAATGTAAAGTTTTTTCATCAAACCAAATTTAATGAATTAATAACGATAATAGAAAGGTTAAAAGCAGAAAGCAAAAGCATAACTCTTTTTTATTATTGAAATGTAAATTTACACGCACTCCTTTGCGGCTTTCGGCATTTTGCTTTCTGCTTTCGCCTCAAAAGGGTACCTTTGCGCATTATTATGGCACATCAGATTCCGGAAGACGGCACATTACTTCCTTTAATGGAAGAGTTTTATACGATACAGGGTGAAGGATATAATACAGGGAAAGCTGCCTATTTTATTCGCCTTGGCGGTTGCGATGTGGGCTGTCACTGGTGTGATGTTAAAGAAAGCTGGGACGCCGAGCTCCATGCACTCACATCAGCCGATCAGATAATTGAAAACGCATCCAAACATCCTTCAAAAGCTGTTGTAGTAACCGGCGGTGAACCTTTGATCTATAATCTTGATTATTTAACCGCAGGCCTTCAAAAAACAGGCATTAAAACATTTATAGAAACATCAGGCGCTTATCCTTTATCAGGAAATTGGGATTGGATCTGTTTGTCTCCTAAAAAATTCAAAGCCCCCATGCATCTTGTGGCAGCAAATGCCGATGAGTTGAAGGTTATCGTATTTAACAAGTCGGATTTTGCCTTTGCTGAAGAAAATGCCAAACTTGTATCTCCAAACTGCAAGCTGTTTTTGCAACCCGAATGGTCAAAGTCGAAAGAAATGACACCACTGATTGTGGACTATGTTATGAATAACCCGCAATGGGAAATATCACTGCAAACACACAAGTACCTGAATATACCCTGAATCAGATTTGAGATGTGATACATGATATAAAAGGCGCGCGATTGAATGAGAGTTAGTGTTTCATTTAATGCTATTCAGGGGCTTTAATGTCGAATATAATGTCTCAAATCTCATATCTCGTATCTCCCATCCAAAAAAAATGTAACTTAGGATACAAAATCACGTATCAAAACCAATGAGAGTACTTATCTTCTCGGTTCTGTTGTTGTTTTTATCCGGTTTCGCATTCGCCCAGCAAAGGCAATACTCTACTACGGATAAGGAGGCTATTAAATATTTTGCCCAGGCAAATCAAAGTTTAGACGATCACATGTATGATGATGCCGTCGAGCTATTAAAAAAAGCGATAGAAGCCGATGATAAATTTGTGGAAGCACACGCCGTATTGGGGGATCTGCTAAGGCAGATGCGTAAATACAAAGCATCTGCCGAACAGTATAATAAAGTAATCGCTTTAAATCCTGATTTTAACCGGGCGATTTATCTTAGGCTTGGCGAAGAAGAGATAAATAACGCTCAATACAACGAATCTCAGCAGCATCTTGAAAAGTATTTAACCTATCCCAATATTACCGCTCAAAATACCTATTATGCTCAAAAACTTATTGCCGACTGCAAATTCAGCATAGTTGCCATTGCTCACCCTGTACCGTTTAAACCCATTAACATGGGCCCCGAAATTAATACGGCAGACGATGAATACCTCCCTGTTGCCACTGCCGATGAAAGTATGTTGATTTTCACGCGTAAAATAAACAATAATGAAGATTTTTATAAAAGCTTAAAACTAAACGGCAAATGGCAAACGGCTACCTATTTAAGTAATCAGATCAATACGCCTCAATATAATGAGGGAGCACAATCCATTTCACAAGATGGTAAATATTTGTTTTTTACTGGTTGTAATCGTCCGGATGGACTAGGCAGGTGCGATATTTATATATCAAAAAAAAATGGCGATGACTGGAGTAAACCTTTTGATCTTAGTCCGCCGATAAATACACCTGGCTGGGAGTCGCAGCCCTCCATAAATTCGGATGGGAAGACGCTTTACTTTGTGAGTAACCGTAAAGGAGGCTATGGAGGTTATGATATATGGAAATCTACGCTTACAGATAAAGGCTGGGGCGAACCGGAAAACCTTGGACCCAATATTAATACTATTTATGACGAACAATCACCGTTTATCCACCCTGATGACAGCACTTTATACTTCTGCTCGAACGGATGGCCGGGCTTGGGTGGGAAGGACCTGTTTGTAAGCCGTTTAGGTAAGGACGGTAAATGGCAAAAGCCTGAGAATCTGGGTTATCCCATTAACTCAAGCGGTGATGAAAATGGGTTATCATTAACTGCAAACGGCAGCTATGCCTTTTTTTCTTCAAATAACCTAAATGGTTATGGCGGATTTGATATTTATACATTTGAATTACCACCTAATTTAAGACCTCACCTTGTTACCTATGTAAAAGGTACTGTAAATGATGCAAAAACAAAAGCGCCGCTGGAAGCAGCTGTTGAAATAATAGACCTGCAACGGGATATATCTGTTTACCAGGATTACAGCGATGCCAAAGATGGCGATTTCCTGGCTACATTAACTGCGGGCAAAAACTATGGCTTAAATATCTCAAAATCTGGATACCTGTTTTATTCTGCTAATTTCTCATTGGTAGGTCACGAGCCTAAAAATCCTTTTACTATTGCTGTTCTGCTCGAGCCTATTGAAATTGGCAATAAGGTGATCCTGAACAATATATTTTTTGATACTAACAAATTTGATATCAAACCCGAATCAATGGCTGAATTGCAGCAGCTAATATCATTCTTAACTGTAAACCCAACGCTTCATATTGAAATTTCGGGGCATACGGATAATGTAGGCAATGATCAGTTAAATCAAACACTTTCCGAGAATCGTGCAAAATCAGTGTATAGCTATCTGGTAGCCAATAAAATTGCTGCTACAAGGTTGGTTTTTAAAGGATATGGTAAAACACAACCAATAGCGCCTAATACAACCGAAGAAGAACGTAAATTAAACCGCAGGACAGAATTTAAGATAATAGCTAAGTAGTGATCAGTGGTTGGTTAATCAGAGATAAGGCGACTTGTTTGTTTTTCTAAGTTAGTGAACGGTGAAATCAAATTTATATAAAATGAAAATTCGTTTATCTATCCCTCTTGTTATCACACTGATCTTCAGTTCATTTATTTATAAATTTTCATACTCAGGTAAACCATGGCAAAATAAACCACAGCAAATCCCCGGGAAAGTTGAATGCGAGTTTTATGATCTCGGCGGAGAAGGTGTAGCCTATCACGATTCCGATAGCATTAACAATGGCAGCGGTAAGCTCAATCCTGCAAATGGCAATTATTTAAACGAATTCAGGATGAAGGAGGGCGTTGATATTTCATACACCAAATCGCATGATATTGATAATAACCCATATAGCAAGGTGTTCCCCAAAATGGATCAGTTATATGTAGGCTGGACAAAACCTGGTGAATGGATAAATTATATTGTTAAAGTAAACAGGACAGCTGCATACAAGGTAAGCCTGATGTATACAGCTAATGGCGATGGTACCATTGCCCTTGATGTTGATGGGAAGGAAATAGCGAAAGACTTGAAAATAACATCGACTCATAACGACCTGGACACCGTTAAATGGCGCCAATGGCATCATTGGAACAAGGCCGATTCATTAACTGTTGTGAAGCTTGAGAAAGGCATCCACGTGCTTACGCTGCAAGTAATGACTAATGGAAATATGAACTTTGATTATCTTGAATTTAAATAAGAAGAGGCGCAAAATATGCGCCTCTATCATCAATATTTGTCTGTGAGACGCAAGGTATTGCGCCTCGACAATTAATTCCCCATTTCGGATAAAAATTTTATCCTCATCAGTTGAATTTCTTCCATTGTATAATCATCGCTGCCTAATTCAGCTAATGCATCATCTATTGAATCAACTTCGGCGGTACGGAAATAATCAAATATTTCTTCCTGCTTATCTTCATCAATAATTTCATCGATGTAATAGTTCAGGTTAAGCTTTGTACCTGAGTTAACAATAGTTTCTACTTCTTTCAATATCTCTTCGTAAGATAATCCTTTTGAAGCCGCTATATCATCCAGGTTTAAATGGCGGTCGATATTTTGAATGATAAATACTTTAAGCGCCGATTTATTGGCAGCGCTTTTTATCACCATATCAATAGGGCGGTCAATATCATTATCCTCAACATATTTCTGGATCAGGTCGGTAAAAGGCTTACCGAACTTTAATGCCTTCCCTGCCCCTACGCCCGAGATTTGTTTCAGCTCATCGTTGGTGATAGGATAATGCGTACACATTTCCTCCAGTGATGGGTCCTGGAATATAACAAATGGAGGTAATCCCTTTTGCTTAGCCAGCTTTTTCCGCAGGTCCTTAAGCATCTGCAGCAATTCGGTATCTAATGCACCACCGCCTTGTTTAGGGCCATCAGCGTCGTCATCATCGTCGGTAGCTTCAATTGGCTTATTCAATACAAAACGGATACTATACGGATTCTCAATAAAAGAATGACCAGCCTTGGTTAAGTGCAATAAACCATATTGATCTATATCTTTCGCGAGAAAGTTATTCAATAAGGCTTGTCTTAACAGTGAGTTCCACAAATTTTTGCCATCTTCCTTACCTGATCCGAAATAATCAAGTTGATCGTGTTCGTAGTTTTTTATTTGTGCAATATCCTCACCCATCAGGATGCTGATAATGTGATGATCATCGAACTTCTCACCAATTTGTTTTATCAGGCTTAATGCTCTGTGAAGATGTAATTCACCATCGAAATGTTCTTTAGGTCCGCAGCAATTGTCGCACATGTTGTTACAACCTGCTTCGTTAAAATTTTCGCCAAAATAATGAAGCAATTGCTTACGACGGCAAACTGATGATTCGGCATAATCAATTACTTCTTTTAATATCTGAGTGCCAATTTCGCGTTCTGAAACCGGCTTGTCCTTCATGAATTTTTGAAGCTTATCAATGTCCTTTTCTGAGTAGAAGGCAACACAAACACCCTCACCACCATCGCGTCCTGCACGACCAGTTTCCTGATAATAGCCTTCCATGCTCTTTGGTACATCATGGTGTATCACATAACGCACATCGGGTTTATCAATACCCATACCAAAGGCAATGGTTGCTACTATAACATCCACATCCTCCATCAGGAATTTATCCTGTGTATCGGCACGCACTTTGGGATCTAATCCGGCATGATATGGTAAAGCTTTAATACCGTTCAGGTTAAGCGCTTCAGCAACTTCTTCTACTTTCTTACGGCTCAGGCAATAAATAATTCCAGATTTGCCTTGATTTTGCTTAACAAATTTAACTATCTCCTTAATAACGTTCCTTTTGGCGCGCACCTCATAAAACAGGTTCGAACGGTTAAATGACGATTTATAGATAGTTGCATTGTTCATTTGCAGGTTTTTTTGAATATCCTGCTGTACTTTCGGGGTAGCGGTTGCGGTTAAGGCAATAATAGGGATGTCATCACCAATATTACTGATAACCTGCCTTATTTTACGGTACTCCGGGCGGAAATCGTGCCCCCACTCTGAGATACAGTGTGCCTCATCTACCGCTACGAAGGATACCTGATTAAGGCGTAAAAAATCTATATTTTCCTGTTTGGTTAGTGATTCAGGGGCAACGTATAATAATTTGGTTTTACCACCTAATACATCTTCTTTAACCCTGCCAATATCTGATTTTGTTAATGACGAATTTAAAAAGTGGGCTATACTGTCCGAACCTCCAAAGGCCCTCAACTGATCTACCTGATTTTTCATTAAAGCGATCAAAGGAGAAATTACTATCGCTGTACCCTCACTCATCAATGCCGGCAATTGGTAACACATGGATTTGCCACCACCTGTTGGCATAATCACAAATGTATCATTGCCTGCAAGTATATTTGTTATAATCGCTTCTTGCTCTCCCTTAAAATTATCGAATCCGAAAAAATTCTGGAGATTATCAAAAAGCGACTTCTTAGTTTCTATCATTATAAATGTATGCTTTGAATGGTATTTAAAAGTTTAAAGTAACAAATTTTTCTCAATAAACGATGGAATTACTTTAAAATTTTATACAAAAATGATTATTCAATGAAAAACAATTTGTTTATTTATCCATTTAAACAAACAGCAGAATGCGGTTTTATTTATTTAGTTTTATTTAATACATAAATTACAAATTATTGTTCAATTTTGCCCCGCATTTGCCAAATAAAACTATCATAGGCTGCCAATAAACAAAATGGATAAAAAAAGCGTATGAGGGCTCTGGCTTATCGAAAGATAGATTCATTTTAAATGAAGAAAAACTACTTTAATGAAAATTGTTTAATCACACATGAATAAAAACTACTATGCCATTATAATGGCAGGCGGTATTGGAAGCCGTTTTTGGCCCATAAGCCGTACATCATACCCTAAACAATTTATTGATATACTGGGTACAGGTAAAACTTTAATACAAAACACCTACGACCGTTTCCTGAAAATATGTCCTAAAGAAAATATTTTTGTTGTAACCAATGAGATTTATACCGACCTGGTAAAACAACAATTGCCGGATATGACCGAGAATCAGATCCTGACGGAGCCAGTGATGCGCAACACTGCCCCATGTGTGGCTTATGGTTCGTTCAAAATTGAAAGTCTTAATCCGGATGCCGCCATAGTTGTTGCTCCTTCAGATCACTTAATACTGGATGAAGCATCATTTATAAGCACCATAGAAAAATCACTGGAAGTTGCATCAGCGAATGATTGCCTTATAACATTGGGTATAAAGCCATCGAGACCTGATACTGGTTATGGCTATATACAATACACAGAACAGAGCCTTAAAAATGATTTTTATAAGGTTAAAACTTTCACTGAAAAACCTACACTTGAAATAGCGAAAACATTTATCCAAAGCGGTGATTTTTTATGGAACGCAGGGATATTTGTTTGGTCGGCTAAGGCTATTGTGAACGCCTTTAGTAGTTATTTGCCCGATATGCATGAAATTTTTGCTGAAGCAAGGCCGGTATATAACACTACAGATGAAAAAGCGCATATCAATAACTCATACCTGCAGTGCACTAATATATCTATCGATTATGGCATAATGGAGAAGGCTGATAACGTTTATGTGTTACCTTCGGAATTTGGCTGGAGCGACCTGGGTACCTGGGCCTCAATTTATGAGCTTGCCGAAAAAGATTACGTGGGCAATGCTGTTATCCCTGCTGATAAGGTTATTATGTATGATTCATCAAACTGTATGGTTAACGTGCCAGGGGAAAAATTGGTAATCCTTCAGGGGCTGCACGATTTTATAGTAGTTGAAGCTAATAATACCTTGTTGATCTGCCCACGAGACCAGGAGCAAAACGTTAAAAAAGTTGTTGCCGATGTGAAGCAACAATTTGGAACCAAGTATATTTAGTGATAAGAGACCGGAGATTAGAGATTAGTTCCAGTCTGTTCGAAATAAAAAAGTCCTTGCAGAATAATGCGAGGACTTTTTACTAATCTCTAGTCTCTAATTAACTAATCACTAATCTCTGCCTTATCGCTTCATACAGAATAATTCCAGTAGCCACAGAAACATTTAACGATTCAATTTCTCCGTACATCGGGATCTTGGCTAAATGATCTGCTATACGGATAATATCATTGCGTACGCCGTCTTCTTCCGACCCCATTACTATAGCTGTTGGTACGGTATAATCAGGTTTGTAAATATATTCCTGCGTTTTTTCGGTACAGCAAACCAATTGCAAGCCTGATTCCTGGAGAAATTTTACAGTTTGCATAAAGTTGTCATGCCTGCAAACAGGGATTTTATACAATGCCCCTGCCGATGTTTTAATTGAATCGGGATTGATTTGCGCCGATCCTTTTGCCGGTACCACTATGGCATGAACACCACTGCATTCGGCAGTACGGGCAATGGCTCCCATATTACGAACATCGGTAATAGAGTCAAGCACCAATATCAGGGGTACCTCCCCTTTCTCGTATATCGTTGGAATTATATCTTCTATTTTTTGGTAGATAATAGGAGAAATGAACGCGATCACCCCCTGGTGATTTTTCATGGTGATGCGGTTCAGCTTTTCAACAGGTACCTGCTGTGCTGTTATATTGTATTCGTTAAGCAGGCTTTTAAGCTCATTTAAAAGCTCGCCGCCAACGCCTCTTTGTATATAAAGGGATTCGATTTCTTTACCCGACCGTATAGCCTCAATAACGGCACGCGTGCCAAAAACTACCTGGTTACTTTCGCGGGGTTCCCTATTGTTGTACGACATTATGAATATTAAATTAAGGTTACAAAAATAGCCATATTAATTGATTTTAGCATTTATTGAACTAATGCACCAAGATGGTTTTTTCAAAATAGTTAACATTTTAAAAGTTTATCCACATTGCCTTAAGCTATTGATAATCAAATGCAATTTAAAGTTATTATTAATTTTTAAACATCTGATGTTAGGCGTAGCTATTAAAACTGGGTTTTCTTTTAACGGTTTTTTTCTCAAAAAATATAGCTATGTTGATGAATCCGCAACTTCTTTTGTATATTTTTGGAGGTATGATTTTGGAGAACGATAACCAGTTTAATAAGCCGAACACCACTGACCGGAGAAATAGAATAACTAACCCAACCCCTTATAGCGGGTTAGGGAAACTTCCGCCTCAGGCAATTGATCTGGAAGAGGCTGTGCTTGGTGCATTAATGCTGGAGAAGGATGCCTTGTCTTCGGTAATTGATATTTTAAAAGCAGATGTTTTTTATAAGGATAGCCACCAAAAGATATTTACCGCTATCCGCACGCTATTTGAAAAATCATCTCCGGTTGATATTCTCACCGTTACAGCACAGCTTCGCCAACAGGGCGAGCTGGAAATGATTGGCGGCGCTTATTACATCACCGAGCTTACTAATCGTGTTGCTTCAGCAGCAAACATAGAATACCACTCCCGTATTATCATTCAAAAATTTATACAGCGTGAGCTGATCAGGATTTCGACTGATGTGATCCAAAGCGCTTATGAAGATACATCTGATGTACTTGATCTGCTAGACAGAGCCGAAAAGAACCTTTTCGAGATTGCCCAAAACAACCTTCGCCGCGATTCGCGAAAGATGGATGACCTGATGCACGAGGCGTTGAAAGAGATTGAGGCCCTTAAAGATAAAAAGGACGGTCTGACAGGTATTGCATCAGGGTTTACCGATCTCGACCGCATGACATCAGGCTGGCAAAAATCTGACCTGGTT
Organism: Bacteroidota bacterium; assembly: GCA_013286325.1. Classification (GTDB taxonomy): domain Bacteria; phylum Bacteroidota; class Bacteroidia; order Sphingobacteriales; family Sphingobacteriaceae; genus Mucilaginibacter. The sequence goes on from JABDFZ010000008.1 coordinate 23,976, forward strand.
ATTATTGCAGCACGCCCTGCAATGGGTAAAACAGCATTCGTGTTAACCTGTGCCAGGAATGCAGCCGTTGATTTTAACAAGCCGGTTGTTGTGTTCTCACTCGAAATGTCATCTGTTCAGTTGGTTAACCGTTTAATATCCGGAGAAACTGAAATTGAACAGGAAAAAATCCGTAAAGGCAATATGGAGGAATGGGAATGGCAACAGATCCACTCCAAAATTGGCAGATTGGAAGCAGCTCCTTTAATAATTGACGATACTCCAGCGCTTAACATATTTGAATTCAGAGCAAAATGCCGTCGCTTAAAATCACAGCACGATATCCAGCTGATCATTGTCGATTACCTGCAGCTGATGCATGGCAAGGCAGCCGATGCCAAAGGCGGTGGTAACCGTGAGCAGGAAATTGGTAGTATATCTCGTGCTTTGAAATCCGTAGCCAAGGAATTGAATGTACCGGTATTAGCGCTGTCACAGTTAAGTCGTGCAGTTGAAAGCCGTCCAGGTGGTTCAAAACGCCCAATGTTGTCCGACTTACGTGAATCCGGTTCAATTGAGCAGGATGCGGATATGGTGTTATTCCTTTACCGTCCTGAATATTATGGCTTGGAAGTAGATGAGGATAATTTACCTACTGCAGGTGTTGGCGAAGTAATTATAGCTAAGCACCGTAACGGTGAAACAGGCAGGGTAAGGCTTAAATTTGTGGGTAAATTTGTTAAGTTCACTGACATTGACCAGGGCATGGACGGTGGTTTTTCGCCCGGAAACGCTTTTGCCGGACTTGCCCCATCGAGCGAATTTGAAAAGCCAAGCAATTTTATTATCCGGCCATCAAAAATGGATCAGATGGATGATGATGATAACTCAGCTCCTTTTTAGGCTGCCCCCTCGACTCCCTGAAGGGGAAGTAAAAGTTTGTATAGTTGTTCCCCTTTAGGGAATTTAACTTAAAATATCAACCCCAACCCTATCCCGATAAGAATAACGATCGGCGCTTTTATTTTAGTGAAATTCAACAGCAAAAACGCGCAAGCCATGGTTATATAAGCCATCCAGTCTAATCCGAATGGCCTCACTAATAAGATCAATGCAGTAGCCATAAAACCAACAGCTACAGCGTTTATACCACTGAGTGAGTTTTTTATCCGAGTTATTTTCTTCAGATCGTTCCAAAAAGGAACGATAAATAAAATAAGAATTAACCCCGGTGAATTTACGCCTATAACAGCCACAAGGCTGCCAAATACCTGACCAATTATCCCTGCACCTTTATTCCCCATGCTTATGCCTCCTAAAAATGATGTGAAGGCAAAAGTTGGGCCTGGTAAAGCCTGTTGCAGTGCATATCCCGAAAGAAATTCGGAGTTGGTAAGATAATGCTTCACCTCAACAAATTCTGTATACATAAGGGGCACCAATACCTGCCCTCCGCCAAATATTAAAATACCGTTACGATAAAAGTTTTCGAATAAACGAATAGGCAAACTAAATACCGACGTTTGATTCACTACTGCACCCAATGCTGCAAAAAGCAACAGGATACCGATAAAGTACATGACCTTGTTTGGGTTTACATTCGAGAATAATTTAACACGCAGTTCGTTTTCCTGTGGCTGGGTTTCCAATGCAGATGAAATTATCCCACCAAGTAAAATAAGTAAAGGGAAGGCATAGGCATTTTGCAAAATAAGCGTTGCAATAAGCGAACCGATAGCCAGCATAGTGCTAACCCTTGTTTTCAAAAATTTATTAGCGAAAGTATAAGTAGCGTAAGCCACTATCCCCACAGCAATAGGTTGTACAAAACGTAGAATGGAAGTAAACTTAGCTTTGTCGGCAAACATTTTGTAGCTGATGGCAGCCAGGCACATTATAGTAGCGGATGGTAATATCCAGATTAAGAAAGTGATAATTGCTAATCGCAGCCCGCCAACCTTCCAAGCAATACCTACCAATGTTTGTGTAGACGAAGGCCCGGGTAAAAGCTGCGCCAGGGCATTTAACTCCATCAGTTCTTCTTCAGTAATATATCTTCGCTTTTCAACAAACTCGCGCAGCAATACAGCAATATGAGCTTGTGGCCCGCCAAAAGCAGTAAATGTGTATAAAGCTACATCGCGAAGAAAAATTAGCTGCCTTTTGGTCATTTGTTAGTTCATAGTTGATAATTAATAGTTCATAGCCAAAAAGAGGTGACTCCAACCAGCGTTGTTTCACTTATGAATTGACATTTAGCCCGTAGTGTACTTATACAAAAAATGTAAACCATGTTTTTTTTCAAAAATACTCTTCAAGTAATTGATTAATAGATACTTATATATGTGTAAACCATAAAAAGTGTAAACCATGTGTAAACCCACTTTTCTTATTAATTGAGTTACTTTCACACCTTCCAACCCATACTATACATCAATTTGAGGTGACATACCCGTTAATAATCATCGTCATCATCATCTCCAAAACCTGTTAGTTGGTTATAAACACTCTGTAGTTCGGAGAAAGCGTGATTGTCGCGCTGTTCGCGCGATACCTTCATCCCAGTCCCATAAGTGTTAATTGCATCTTGTTTACGGTTCAGGGCTTCGTATAATTTACCTAAATGATAATAAGTGCCAACATAATTACGATGGTTATTTACCAGGTCCTCGTAATACCCAAGCGCCTTATCTGTTTGATTGATACGCAGATACTCTGTTGCTAATGCGTATTTTAAAAACGGATCATCCGGTTCATTTTTTATAAATTCTAATAGCTTCTCTAATCTGCTTATCTGCATTTTAAACTCTCTCTTTTTTAATTAAATTTGCACTAACCTATTTATGATCGAAAACACATTTCTTTCATCAACTAATAGGAATTCATCCTAAATAAACAGTACCATGAAGATATTGGTTTGCATAAGCAATGTTCCTGATACAACGACAAAAATAACTTTTACTAATAATAACACCGAATTTAATACTAACGGTGTTCAATTTATATTGAACCCTTACGATGAGATTGCATTAGCGCGCGCAATTGAGCTGACTGATGGCGGAAATGGTACGGTAACAGTAATAAATGTTGGCGAAGCATCTACCGAGCCCACCATTCGCAAGGCCCTGGCTATCGGCGCTACTGATGCTGTACGCGTAAATGCTAAACCGCATGATGCATGGTATGTTGCTTACCAAGTAGCACAATATATTAAAGCTAACCCTTTCGATCTGATATTAACCGGTCGCGAATCCATTGACTATAATGGATCGAAAGTAGCAAGCATGGTTGGCGAACTTTTAGACTTACCTTCTGTTTCAATAATAAAGAAATTAGATATAGAAGGGGATAAAGTAACTGTTGAACGTGAAATTGAAGGCGGTAAAGAAGTACTGACTATCCCATTGCCTATTGTTGCAGGCACTGCAGAAGGTGTTGCTGAGCCTAAAATACCAAATATGCGCGGTATCATGTCGGCGCGTACCAAGCCATTAACTGTTATTGAACCTGTTGATGTAAAAACATTTTCGGAAATTATAAGTTATGAAACACCTGCCCCACGCGGTCAGGTTAAACTAATCCCTGCTGATGATACTGCTAAACTGGTAGATCTGCTGCATGAAGAAGCAAGAGTAATTTAACCGGACCTTAACCACATTATTGATCTTAGTATTTTAATATGTCAGTTTTAATTTATACGGAAAATGCGGACGGGAAATTCAAAAAATCAACATTTGAAGCCGTTTCTTACGCCCGCGCCATTGCCGATCAAAATAATACCAATTTGGTTGCTATCTCCATTGGCGATGTTAGCAATGAAGAATTAACAGCCCTGGGTAAATATGGCGCTGATAAAATTTTAAACGTTTCAAATGCGAAACTGAAGAATTTTATAAACCAGGCTTATGCATCAGTAATTGCAGAAGCTGCCAAAAAACAAGGTGCAGATGTTGTTGTGTTATCCAATTCATTCTCGGGCCGTGGCCTGGCGCCCCGTATTGCTGTTAAATTGGAAGCAGGGCTTGCTGATGGGGCAGTGTCATTACCAGATCAGACCGGTGGCAAATTCATTGTCAAAAAAACAGCCTTTTCAGGCAAAGCTTTTGCAATGGTTGAGTTAACATCAGCCAATAAAGTGATTGCATTGATCCCGAACTCTTACAAAGTAGTTGAGAAAAATACAACCGCAAAAATCGAAGATTTTTCTGTTGAGGGAAATGCTTCTGATTTTAAAGCCATGATCAAAGAGATTGTACGCTCAACTGATAAAGTTTCATTACCTGATGCAGATATAGTTGTTTCCGGTGGCCGTGGACTTAAAGGCCCCGAAAACTGGGGTATGGTTGAAGAACTGGCAGGTTTGCTTGGTGCAGCCTTAGCCTGTTCAAAACCTGTATCGGATAACGGATGGCGCCCTCATAGCGAACATGTTGGCCAAACAGGTATAGCTGTCAGCCCAAATTTGTATATTGCAATAGGAATTTCGGGTGCTATACAGCACCTTGCAGGGGTTAGCTCATCAAAGGTTATAGTCGTTATAAATAAAGACCCTGAGGCCCCATTTTTTAAGGTGGCGGATTATGGTATTGTTGGCGATGCATTTGAAGTGGTACCAAAACTAATTGCAGCAGTAAAAGAATATAAAGCTTCAGCATAAAAATGATCCGTAGTGATGGGTAATGATATGAAAAAAATAAAACTGGACATTGTCGGCTTATCGTACAGCCAGACGCAGTCCGGTGCCTATGCTTTAGTTTTGGGCGAAGTAAGCGGCCGCAGAAGGCTTCCGATAATAATAGGAAGTTTTGAAGCGCAAGCCATTGCTATTGAAATTGAGAAGATGACGCCCAGTCGTCCGCTTACCCATGATCTTTTCAAGAGCATTGGGGAAGCTTATCACATTAGCGTACAGGAAATTATAATTTATAACCTGGTAGATGGTATCTTCTATTCCAAGCTAATTTGCTCGGATGGGAAAAAGATAGTGGAAATTGATGCCCGCACAAGCGATGCTATTGCCATTGCGGTAAGGTTCGACTGCCCTATTTATACTTACGAATTTATTCTTTCGACTGCTGGGATTGTAATTGAAGGTAATGATTTTGTTTATCTCGAAAATATAAACGAAACACCTGAAGAGAAAACAACAGCCGCTGCAACAGGAGGTTTTGCAACATTAAGTACCGACGAACTGAAGACCAAGCTACAGGAAGCGTTAGCCGAAGAATCATACGAAAAAGCGGCTAAAATACGCGATGAGCTAAATCGCAGAAAAGCTTCCTGATCTTTATCACTCTTATAGATGTCAACTAATCAATAATTGAAATTTTATTCTGTTTTAGGCTAATTCTGTGCTTTATAGTTTTTGATTTCACAATTATTTCATACTTTCCAATTTTAATTTAATCTTGTTTAAATAAGCATCATATGAGTATTAAGTCGCGCTTAACCCTAATGAATTTTTTACAATATTTTATATGGGGTTCATGGCTACTCACTATTGCTCATTATTGGTTTGATAATAAGTTGGGTACCGCAACCCAGTTTTCAGCTATTTTTTCTACAATGGGCATCTCTTCTATCTTTATGCCTGCGCTCACGGGTATACTTGTAGATAGGGTTATAAATGCTGAACGACTATATGGCATAATGCATATTTTAGGAGGTATTGTTTTGTTTTGTTTGCCACTTGTGAAAGACCCGACATTGTTTTTTTGGGTAATGTTGCTGAATATGATGTTTTACATGCCTACAATTTCATTATCAATAACTGTAGCTTACACCGCTTTAAAAAACAGTAACGAAGATATTGTAAAAGTCTACCCTCCGATACGCACCGTTGGAACCGTTGGTTTTATTGCTGCTTTATGGACAGTAAGTTTAACGCACAACGAATCATCCGCTAATCAGTTTTATATTGCTTCTGCGATAGCTTTCTTGTTAGGATTTTATGCGTTTTCGCTACCGAAATGCCCGCCTCCGGCTGGTAATATTAACAAAAAAACATTTAAGGATTCTTTGGGTTTAAATGCTTTTGCTTTATTTAAAACACCAAGGTTTGCTGTGTTTTTTATTTTTTCAATGCTTCTGGGAGCCGCTCTTCAATTAACAAATGCGTATGGAGATGTCTTTATCGGGGATTTTAAAACTGTTCCTGCATACCAGGATACCATCGCGGTAAAATATCCCGCTATAATAATGTCCATATCGCAAGTATCTGAAACACTTTTTATTTTAGCCATTCCATTTTTCCTTAAAAAATTCGGTATAAAAAACGTTATGCTCATAAGTATGCTGGCCTGGGTGTTGCGTTTTGGATTATTTGCTATAGGCGATCCTATTCACGGCCTATGGATGATCATTCTTTCTTGTATTGTTTACGGAATGGCTTTCGACTTTTTTAATATCTCTGGTTCGCTGTTTGTTGAAACACAAACTTCTCCGGAAATACGGGGAAGCGCCCAAGGGCTATTTATGATGATGGTTAATGGCTTTGGAGCCTTATTTGGGAGTATTGCTAGTGGAATTGTAATCGATAAATTTTTTATCCTTGCGGATCATAGCAAAAATTGGCAAGGTATATGGTTTTGCTTTGCCGGGTATGCTTTGGTAATAGCAATTATCTTTCCATTTGTATTCAGATATAAACATAACGCAGCGCTTAAACATGCTATTGAACATGTCTAAATAATTTCTTTATACTAAACATGAAAAAGCATTACCGTGAGGAAAATGACTGCCTTAATTGCGGTACAATATTGCAGGGTAAATATTGCCATGTGTGCGGACAAGAGAACCTGCAAATAAAGGAAAGCTTTGGCCACATGATGAACCATGCCATAAGCGATTATTTTCACTTCGACCACCAGTTTTTTCATACCTTAAAACCCCTCCTGTTTAAGCCTGGTTACCTTACGAATGAATATATGTCTGGCAAACGTGCACAGTACCTGCACCCGGTTAAGATGTATATTTTTATAAGCCTTGTTTATTTTGTGCTATTATTTCAAACAGGACATGAGGCTCTTAAAGCTACATCCGAACCGGTAAAGCCTACCGTCGGCACCCGTATAGTAGATTCATTAAATAAACAAATTTCTAAAGACCCGGACTTAAGCGCTGCTGAAAAAAAGGATGTACAGAAAAAGGTAACCAAGTATGCAGGCGGAATTATTAAAGTTACCCATACAGATGACGACAACGACACTGCAAAAAACAGAACAGGCCTGTTTTCAACAACTGATACCAGCTACGAACAATACCTGGCATCGCAACAAAAGCTACCAAAGCAAGAACGTGATGGCCCGGTTAAAATGCAGATCCACAAACGGGTAATTGCTTACAATCATAAATATGGGTCGCGGGCAAAGGAAGTGTTTTATGAAGAGTTTAAACACAACATCCCAAAAATGATGTTCCTGATGTTACCCTTGTTTGCACTGATCCTAAAAATAGATTTTTCAGGCAATAAGAAGTTTTATGTGGAACACCTGATCTATACCTTCCATCTGCATTGCTTCCTTTTTATATTCCTTACCATTATAATGCTGGTTGAAATGGTAATTCCGGATAGCTGGAATATTAACGACTGGATATCTCTTGCCGCTACAGTTTATATAATATGGTACGTATATCGTTCTTTAAGGGTTGTTTATAACAGGAGCATTTTCAGAACTATAACAAAAATGATCGGAGCTTATGTTATGTATCTCTTAGTATTTACTTTTTGTATTACAATGGTGCTTCTTATTACCGCATTGTTGGCTGCCTGACTTTAATTGCCAAATGCATCCAAAGCAATGGTTGGTTTTCCGGTACTATCAAATGCACCGAGGCCATAGTTCTGCCAGTTATATGCTTCGGGCTCCCAATAAAAAACACCTAAACCGTTACCATTTGCTACAGAATTTGTTTTGGTAATAATATCGGAAAGAAAATCCCTTGAAGCGGCCGGTGCAGTAGCATCCATCCCAACTTCAACTACCATGCAAGGCGTTGAATAGCGGGATACCATATCTGTTATGTTGGCCAGGCATTGGGCATCAAGTGTTGACCAATTTGCTGTTGTTGGATACAAAGACATACCAATAATATCCCATTGTGCGCCATTTGCTTTTAATCCATCAAACATCCAGCGAAACAGGCTGTTATCAAACCCATTTGAAATATGTACAATAACTTTTGTAGTACTGCTTACCGATTTAACCGCGCTGTAACCACTTTTTATAAGCGCAGCAAAATTTGCCATATTTTTTGACGCACGTCCGTCCTCCCAAAGCATGCCGTCGTTAGTTTCATTGCCTACTTGTACCCAATCTGGTGTAATGCCATTGCTTTTTAAGGTATTCATGGTGTTTACAGTATAATCGTGCAAAGTGGTAGTTAATGTTGCAAAATCCATTGAAGCCCATGCTGCGGGTTTGTTTTGCTTGCCCGGATCGGCCCATGTATCGCTATAATGAAAATCGATCATAATTTTCATGCCAGCACTTTTAGCACGGACTGCTTTTGCAAGGAGATCGGCGGTATTGCACCAGCCATCAGTTGGGTTAACCCATGCACGCAACCTGATTGAATTAAAGCCAAGGCTTTTCATTAAGGCAAAAAGATCCTGCTGTTTACCTGTTTTATCATAAAACTTAACACCCGAAGATTCCATTTGGGTAACCCAGCTAATATCAGCGCCTTTAGCAAAAGTAGAGGACACCACCGGTGGTTTATATGCTGGAGATGGAGGAGGAAGTACGTCTCCCTTTTTATTTGAACAGGATATGATTACTAATATGGAGCTACAGTATGCCCAAAGCGCTTTTTTCATGACTGTATTTTTAGATTATAAATTGGTAAAACAAATATATAGTCAAAGCCTTACAAATAAAATGTTTATTTAACATTTATTGTATACATAAAAGCAGTTATTAAAATTCTCGACGCTATTATTAAAAGAAATGCCTTGGTGATTGAAAAAAATTAACAGCGGGCTTCTATTAAGTTAGTTTTAAAATAAAAATGAAATCCAGAGCCTCACTAATCCTGTTGTCCGTTTTTTGTGTGAGTAAAGTAATCGGGCAATCAGCAGATAATAACAAAATCGCCAAAACACTAATTGAAAAATCGATACAAGCCATGGGAGGCGATAGGTGGAAATCCGTCAACTCTCTTTGGTTCGAAGGCTATGGTTACGAAAATATGATTGATGAATCTGAACGACCTGCAGGGCCATTCATCCCCATACAGCTTAACCGCAGTTTTTTAAAAGACCTTTCAACCAACCGTTCTCAGGTTAAACAGACAGAACAAACCTACACCTTTAACAACCAGCAAACACTCCTGATCAATGACGATGAGATCGCCATGAAACGTGGCGATAAATTAATGTCTACCGAGCAGGTTAGTGAATTAGGTAGTGAACTGAACCTTGCACCCGAAAGGGTATTATGGGTTGCGCTTGCTTCCCCCGATCTGAAGTATTTAAAAGACACTGTTTTTCAACAGGCTAAACATGCCATAGTCACTTTTAAATACGAAGGTTATCCTGTCAGATTGTTTTTAAACCGCGAAACTGACCTTATAACTGTAGCTGAGATAACCCGACCATTTACCGGGAACTTCCGCAATATTTGGGGTGATGTTAAAAAAACAATTATTTACTCGTTCTGGATGATATTTGATAAGGGCTTGCATTACCCTTTAATACAAGATACTTATCTGGATAGCTGGTATGAGGGAAGTTTTATTATAAATAAATGGAAAGTTAACCCTGCTCTAAATGCCGACTCGTTATTAATACCCAAACAAGTTATTGAGCAAGGGAAACAGATAGCAGCCAGCACAAAAGACCGTTTTAAAAAACAATTAGACGCCAGTGCTAAAGAAATTGAACCAGGAGTCTGGTTTTTGCCAGGCATTTGCAATACAACAATAATAAACCAGCAGGATGGTTTGGTAATTATTGAAAGCGCTTATTCTTCGTTTTATGGAGAACTTATTGTGAACAAGGCTAAAGCATTATTCCCTGGCAAAAAGATTAAGGCACTCATCTCTACTACTGATAACTGGTTACATATTGGGGGAATGCGCACATTTGCTGCCTTGCCGAATATTACTATTTATCATTCGGCGCGAAACCACTTTATTGTTGATAAATTATTAAAAGCTACCTATAAGTCTGAGCCTGATGAGCTTGCAAAAACAGCTAAACCATCGTACAAACTGGCAGCGGTAAGCGATAGTCTCTCCGTCGGCACAGGACCCAACAGGTTGATGATCTATGCTTACAAAACCGAAACTGGCGATAAAATGCTGATGGTTTATTTTCCTCAGCATCAATTGATATACACCAGCGACCTTTATCAACCTAAAGATGACAAAGGTAACTTCTGGAACCCCCAAATGCCATTTGAAGTTTATCAGTCCCTATTAAACCTCAGGAAACCTATAAAGCAATTCTATGCAATGCATACCCCGGCGCTTATCCCCTATACCGATTTGGTGAATGATTTTAAAGAGTAAAACCAAAACTCATAGCCATAAGACCATAGGTACTTGAAGATTCTCTATTTTTGAATTTTGTCATTCTGAACGAAGTGAAGAATCTTCTTCGTGCAACAGAAACGTTGATAAGTATAGAGACGACTTATCAAATTTATAAGATTCTTCACTTCGTTCAGAATGACAAAAGGAGCTTTTTTAATCTTTAGAATATGCATAGTCGTAAGTCCAAAACAATTAAACCTGTTTTGGACTTACGACTAATAAAACCCGGTCTGTTTATAACTTTCCCGTCCTTGAGGGAATAGTGTCTGATATATAATTAAAACTTTGTGTTTGGTCGCCAATCTGGATCTTAAACTCCCCTGCTTCTGTTACGGTTTTACTTACATCATTAACAAAAGCCAGGTCTTTTGAGGTTATTTTAAAGGTTACAGTTTGGGTCTCACCAGGTTTAAGATCTATTTTATCATAAGCCCTTAACCGTTTGTAATCAGGTGCAATACTTGCATACAGTTGGCTCGTGTAAAGCAGAACAGATTCTTTCCCCTCACGCTGACCTGTGTTTTTAACATCAACGGTAACTGTTAACATTTCACTTTCTTTCAAATCAGGTTTACTTAAATGCAGATTGCTGTAGCTAAAAGTAGTATAGCTTAATCCAAAGCCAAACTCATATAACGGATTATAACCATGCTTGTCATCAGGGTTACCATTTTCCAGGTTTTTGCGATAATAGTTGTTCAACGAATTGGTATACTGCGGATAAGTAAACGGCAACCTGCCTGATGGGTTTGCATCGCCAAAAAGTATGCTTGCCAATGCATCCCCGCCTTCGTTTCCTGAAAGATAGGTCATTACTGTAGCGGCCGATTGTTTTTCTGCCTGTGTAACAATCCGTGGCCTTCCTTCAGCTAAAACTAAAATTATGGGTTTGCCAGTTTTAGCAAGTTCCATTGCCAGTTCGGTTTGTGCCCACGGAAGGCTTAAGTCATCAATATTACCAACATTTTCTGTGTAAGACAATTCGCCTAAACATAGCACAATAACGTCAGCATTTTTAGCAGCCTTTACTGCATCATTCACTTTCTGTAAACTATCAAAAGCTGCACCAGGCTCATAGCTTACATTGTCTTTCCCTATTTTTTGCTGAATAGCTTCTAAAATAGTGTTTTTATTAGCCGCAAATGAGTCCGATTGTTCTCCCTGCCATGTATAACTCCATCCCCCATCCAGTGCCCGCATGGTATTGGCAGTAGGGCCTGTAACCAATACTTTTATGCCTTTTTTAAGTGGAAGGATATTGTTATTGTTCTTTAACAATGTAATAGCTTCAGTAGCTGCCTGAACGCTTACCTGTTTAAACTCATCCGAGCCAAATTTTGGATAATCATCAGGGTTGCCAACAGGACGTTCGAATAAACCTAGCTGATATTTTACTTTTAAAATGCGATGAACCGCTTCGTTGATACGGCTCATTGATACTTTATTTTCATGTACCAATTCAATTAAATAATTATAAAAACTGTATTCGTAAGGTACCATACTCATATCAATGCCGGCATTTACAGCTATCATTACAGCATCTTTTTGCGTAGCTGCTATGTGATGGCGATCATGCAGATATTCAATATCCCGCCAGTCGGTTACTGCAATACCATCAAAGTGCAGCTCTCCGCGTAAAACATCAGTAAGCATATATTTACTGGCATGTAATGGCACCCCGTTTATCTCGCCGGAGTTGATCATTATTGTCCTTGCCCCTGCTTTAACAGCTTCGGCAAATGGCGGCAAAAAGTATTCGCGCATATAACGGTCCGGGATCCAGGCTGGGGTACGGTCCTTACCGCTCAATGGGTCGCCATAGCCTAAATAATGTTTCATACAGGCAGCAACATGGTATTTATCGCCTACATCATTTCCTTGATAGCCCTTTATAATTGATGCCCCCATTGTTTTTATTAAGTAAGGGTCTTCACCAAATGTCTCATAAATTCGCGGCCATAAGGGCGACTTTCCTAAATCCAATACTGGCGAATAATTCCATGGAATATAACTTGCGCGGGTTTCATAGGCAGTTATCTCTCCTGCTTTGTAAGCAATATCTTTATTAAAAGTTGCTGCCATGGCAATTTCTTGTGGAAACAAAGTGCTTCCGGTAGTATAAGTAACGCCATGAATAGCATCAATACCGTAAATCACCGGGATTTTTAACCTGTCCTGTGCAGCCTCTTGCTGTATGGTTGAGATCACCTCATACCAGTGCTTACGATCATAGGCATGGCCGCTCACATTTAAAATAGAACCAACATGGTACTTTAAAATAGCCTCCTTTATTTTTGCCGCATCAATTTGATGTACACCGTTTTGCATGGTCGATACCACATCCGATGTTACTTCGGTCATCTGCCCTACTTTTTCTTCGAGGGTCATTTTAGCTATCAAGGCGTCTACCTTTTTGTCGATATCGCTTATCGGCGACTGGCTTTTTTTTGATTGTGCCGACAGCAACAGCACATTTAAGCATAACACGTTTACAATGATAAATATCCTTCTCATGATTTTATTGGTTTGGTTATAGTTATATCGGTTTATATAAATTCTTAATTCTTTTTTGTATTACTTAGCTGATTTTGAAGCGCTTCCATTGCATTTGCTAAATAAGCAAAAGGTGCATTCCAGTTAATAGCTATTTCGTTTACAGCATAAGCACGATCATCATCAATATATGCTTCATCAGGCACAGTGGATGGAACCTTGATCTTATCCTGCATCCCTGGGTTAGCTCCTCCTACCATCAAACCCGGGATAGGATCAACAACACCATCAGCAACTGATGGCCTGTGGTGCGGATGCATGGGTGTTTTACTTCCATACCCGGTTATATACGAATACCCGGATGCATTACGGCCTAAAATATAATCAAGATTGGCAAGGGCATAACCCATGTATTTTTTATCCCCTGAAAGCTTATAAGCCTGTATTAATGCGACGCCTTCGTTTGCTGCCTCCGAATTACTTCCCCACCCAAAATGCCTGGCTGATTTTGTCATTACAGTTTGATATGCGTTTTCATCAGCGCCATTTATAAGATCATCAGCAAAAGCTATCAGTTTTTTCTTAAGCTCTGGTAGTTCTTTTGGAGCGTTGTCACCAAAAGAACCATTGTTTTTTATTAATGTATAATACCCTAACAATCTCACCTGGCTCCAGGTGGGCACAGGCATATTGTCATCAGGGATTAACTTTACCGCATTTAAATATTCAGGTTGTTGAGTAGTTACGAATAGTTCACAGGCTGCCCATATAAATTCATCGCTGAAATTGCGGTCGCCATAACCACCTGTCATAATTTTTGGACTGAACTTTTGATTTATCACATCCTGATTGTAAACAACATTCGGATTTTTAATTGCCCATCCCCATGCTTTGGTTGCCTGGTTTAAGCATGAATCTGCTAATCCGGGCAACTGCGTTGGAAATTCACTAAAAATCCTGCTTGCCTGTGCCATAACAGCGGCAAAATCGAGCGTTGCAGCAGTCCCTTTCTGCACAACATAGCGTGGCTCTGTACCTTTATCAGGCATTTCCATTTTATCAAATTCGGCATTCGTAAGCTTGTGATAAACTCCACCGTCATTGGGGTCCTGCATGGTAAGCATCCAGCGCAGGTTCCAAAGCACTTCGTCTAACACATCAGGAATATTATTTCCACTTTCGGGGATATTTAGCTTAACAGTTTTCATATAAGCTGGAAAGTCCTCATATAATGATAACAAGGTACTTGTACTGATCCCGCTGTTTACAATGTACTTGTTATAATCACCTGCATCATACCAGCCGCGTGGGGATGAAATAGATGTACCTGCCGGGCGCATTTCACTTGCCGCCGAAGGATGGATCAATACATTAGTATCCGGATGCCCTTCTGCCCTGCTCCACTTACCAGCGTATTTCTCTTTAAGCGGAATAGAGGCACGCATAAAATAATAAGCTTTTATACTTGCTGCAGCAACATTACGATGTACCGACTGCTTAATTTCAAAAGGATATGAATAGCCGGACCCAGGCACATATAATCGGTATTTACCTGGAATGTTAAATGTAGTAAAATCGGCGGTGCCTGTAAATTGGTTATTTAAACCCGGTTTTACAGAGCTTTTTATTTTTCCTGTAAATACATTTTTCTTAGCTATAGTTTGAATATAAAAGATATTGGCTTTGCTGTTTAAAACAATGCCGGTTTTTGATGCATCTGGGTAAAAACCAATTTGGTTTAAACGAATATTTACACCTTCATCTAAACTTGGCTGTTGCGAAAAAGCTGGCATTACAGCAAGCATAACAATAGCTGTAAGCACGCATGCGCCGCACATAACATGGTTACATAAATATTTAGCTTTCATTAAAACGGATTGTATTATAGGTTACAATTAGTCTATAAAGATATGTGTAACTTATACAATAAGTATAATACTAAATTGACAAATAGCTATAAAAATATAATACTAAACCTGCATGCTTGCGGAAATAACACCCACAAGCATCATTGTATAAAACAAAAGGCCTGCCTTTTTGAGGCAGACCTTTTAATAAATTGAAGGTCGGTTATTGTATTCTGATCGGTTATATTTTAATTAAAGGCACAGCGAGGCTTAAATTGAACAGGCTAACCCTGGTATGCGAGTCTCCAAATGTTTGTTTAGTAAGTCCGCCTTCATAACGCAGATCAATAGAGATGTTTCTAATATCAAGGCCTGCACCTAATACCCATGCAAAGTTTTGATCTTTATAATCTAGCGATGTTGCATTGCCAATAGCTGTACTGAAACTCTGATTTTTATTGATGGCAAATGATACCAGCGGGCCGGTATAAAAACGGGCGCCCAATCCAAAGGCTCCAACTTTACCACCCAATAAAAGAGGAAGATCAATACTGGTAAATTTGGCCTTTACATTGGTACCATTGTCAGAGATCTCAACATTTTTTGAAGTTACATAAAGCTCAGGTTGAAAGTTAAAACCTAATGCCCCAACCCTCGCCCATAAACCGCCCAAATAGCCTGCACGGTTACTGCTGTTAAATGTTGAACCGGAATAATTAAGCTTTGAAAGGTTTATCCCGCCTTTAATACCTAATTGAAAAGAAGGTATAACCTGGGCATTCGAATACGTTATAGCCGCTGCAATAATAGCTATGGTGATAAAAAGTTTTTTCATGTTGAGTCGAGGAATTTAATTAAGGGATACCCTATAATTAGCAATATCCCGCTTACATTATATCAAATAAGGTAAACGGGATATCGGGATAAAATCTGGAATAAAATTAGGACAAATTTTATTAATCCAAAAAAATAATAGAAAATTTAGAAGGTCAATTGTCCACGGTAATAATCCAATATTTTAGTACGGATCAAATAGTCGTAACGGGCATTAATTAAATTAGTGTTAGCCGCATCCAGATTGTTTTTTGCTATTATAAACAGGTCGGAAGTAATTACACCACTGTCAAATTTGGCCTTTGTAGCATCGTATGATGCTTTGTAAGTATCAACCTGGCTGGTAAGCACCTGTAAACGGTCATATGCATTGGCCATATTTGCATGAGCCTGCTCAATCTGTTGTTTAAGCTGAACCTGAGTGTTATCGTTATTACTTTGCGCATCTCTCAAATCCAGTTTTGCAAGTTTAATATTGTTACGATTTTGAAAATAATTTAATATCGGAACAGATAAATTTAAGCTTGGGCCATAATATTTATTCTCCCTGAATTGCGTAGCAAAACTCCCCGGAGAATTGTTTGCATAACTGGTTTGATAATTACCGCTAAGCGATAAAGTTGGGTATAATTTGCCTTTCGCAACTTGGACTTCTTTTTCAGCAGCTTTAACACGGAAATCCGCCGCTTTAACCAAAGCTAAATTAGTTAATGCTGCAGAGTATATCTCATCAGGTGTTTGGCCATACACATTAGGTGTTTGGCTGGCATTAAGCCTTTGCAATTTAATATCCTTTTTAAAAGGCACATTCATAGCTTCCAGCAGGTTTATCTTGGCTGTTAAAACAGCAGTTTTGGCATTGTAAACATTTATCTGATCGTTATCATGTATGCCTTTTATGTTATAATAATCTGCTGGTGCTACATTACCTGCGTTATTAAGTATTGTTTCACGGTCAAGATTCACCTTCGATGCATCAAATTGCAAATTAGCTTGTGTAAGCTGATCTTCGCTGTTTAAAACAACAAAGTATAATGCAATTATATTTAAAGTGGTTTCATCCTTTACCTGTTGAAAATCCATTCTACCTGCCTGGTAGGCTAATGAATTTTGTTTAATGGTATTAATAGCGCTTAAACCGTTAAATAACAAAAGGTTGCTGCCTAATGAAAAGCTTGCCGACCTGGTTTGTGCAGCATCCACTATCACCCCGGTATTATTTGTAGCGCGGCCAAAACTTATGCCGTAAGATGCATTACCATTTAAGGTAGGTAACAAATTTTCTCTTGCCTGTTTCCAATAAACCTGGTCGCGCTCCATTTGGGTTGCGCTCTTTTTAACGTCGAGGTTATTTTTTACAGCTATATCAACGCATTGTTGCAGGGTTAAAACACTATCCTGTAATTGGGTTTGCAGTTGGGCCTTTGTAAGTACAGTTACTGATGATAATAAAAGTAGTAATGATATTTTTCTAAAAAACATGATCTGGTGATATTTATCTTACGGTTAGAACTTTCTTGATGATTCTACTCTGCCGTCTAAAAGGTTAATAATTCGGGATCCGTATTCGGCATTTTTTTCAGAGTGTGTTACTTGTATGATGGTAACCCCGTCTTCCTTATTCAGCTTACGGAAAAGTTCCATTATCTCTTCGCCCTGTTTGGAGTTTAAGTTACCTGTTGGCTCATCGGCTAATAATAATTTTGGCTTGGCAATTAAAGCACGGGCAATACCAACCAGTTGTTGTTGCCCACCTGATAATTGTGCAGGGAAAAGATCTTTTTTGCCAACTATCTGGAAACGGTCGAGCATGTCGGCTACCATAGCCTTACGTTCGGTACCTTTAAAATCCTGATAAATTAATGGCGTTTCTATGTTCTCATAAACAGTAAGCTCGTCAATTAAGTGATAAGCCTGGAAAACAAAGCCAATATATTGCTTATATAACGCTGAACGTTGTTTGTCTTTAAGCTGATGTACGGCGTTCCCTACAAAGTAGTGGTATCCTTCCGATGGTTCATCAAGCATACCAATAACATTTAATAATGTTGATTTGCCCGAACCTGACGGACCCATAATGGAAATAAATTCGCCTTCGTCTACCTCAAGGTTAATATCGTTAAGAACAAAATTCTTGTTGCCGCCTACCTGGTAGTATTTTGAAATATGCTGAAGTGATAACATTTGTTAATTATTGAATTAGTTAGTTATTGAATTAATGAGTTGCTAATTTATTAAATAAGTATTTGAATTAACTATAGCATTCCCACATTCTGGCACATAGGTATCAATAACATACCAAACTTTTAATTTACTATATATCAGCTTATTATATATTAAACTTTAGGTAAAAACTGTTCGATTATGTAACATGGGGCGTACGGTTATGATACAGATTAGTTAATTAGAGGATAGTGATTAGAGACCGGAGGTTATAGACTAGGTAAGGATGCCCTATCTTTTATACCTAACCTCTGGTCTCTAATTAACTGATCATTCGGAACGCAGGCTCTTTACCGGGTTGGCAACAGCTGCTTTTATGGCCTGTGAGCCTATGGTAAGTAAACCAATTAGCACAGCAATTATTGTTGTATATGCAAATATAGTCCAGTCGATGGCCTGGCGGTAGGCAAAACCCTGCAGCCACTTATTCATAACCCACCATGCAATTGGCGAAGCAATAAATACAGATATAATTATCAGCTTCAGGAAATCAACGGATAACAATGAAACAATAGTGCTTACGCTTGCACCCAAAACCTTACGTACACCAATTTCTTTAATACGCTGTTCGGCGCTGAATGCCGCCAGGCCAAATAAACCGAGGCATGAAATTAGAATAGCCACAACTGTAAAATATCCAACTATAGCGGCCAACCTGTTATCGGCAGCATAATTTTTTTGAAATTGTTCATCCAAAAAAGTGTATTCAAACGGTTCATTGGGATCCATTTTATTCCATATACCTTCAATCTGTTTTAAAAGGTTTGCCATATTGCGGGCTTTAGCATGCACAGTAAGGTAATTGAATGAGGTATTATCGTTCACCAGCTGAAAACCGTAGGGAGTTACAGGGGAATGGAGATCTTCGTAATGAAAATCTTTTACTACACCAATAATTTGAAAGCTGTATCTTTTCCCCTGCAGATCGAAATAGATATTTTGGCCAATAGCTTTCTGTGCCGAAGCGAAGCCAACTTCTTTAATAGTTGCCTCATTTACAATTATCCGCTGGCCGGTATCCGATTTAAATTGAGAAGAAAACAGGCGCCCCGCCACAGGTTTAAAGGCAAGTGTATGTAAAAAATCCTCATCAATATAATTCAGGCGTGTGTGCCTGGAATCAAGCATAGTTTGCCCGTCTTTATAAAAGCTGGCGTCACTTGGATTCGATATCCCGGGATAATAATTAGAAGCTCCCACTGATAAAACCTTTGGATTGTTTTTTATCTCGTTTTTAAGAGCGTTACTAACTGCTTTGGCATTAGTACTACGAAGCGGGATAATAATTTGCTGGTCTTTTGCAAAACCAAGGTCAGCTGTACGCATATAATGCATTTGCCGGGCAATAACAACCGAGGCAATAATGAGCACAACCGATATAATGAATTGAAAAACGACCAGCCCTTTACGCACCGCCACTACGGCCATTGAATTAGTAAGCTTACCTTTTAAAACTCTAACAGGGTTAAATGACGATAGATAAAAAGCCGGATAGCTGCCTGCCACAAACCCTGTAACCAATGCCATCAGTAAAAAGGTTAGTAATAAAACCTTATCGTTGCCTAAAGACAGAGTAAGCAGCTTACCTGATACCTGATTGAAAAGAGGTAAAAGTAAAATAGTAAAACCAACAGCAATTAAAAACGCAATAAAAGTCATTAATACCGATTCGCCTAAAAATTGCCGCACAAGAGAGCTTTTCTCTGCACCTAAAACCTTTCTTATGCCTACTTCGGACGATCTTTTTGATGACCTGGCTGTTGACAAATTCATAAAATTGATACAGGCGATCAACAAAATAAACACAGCTATTGAAGCTAATATAAACAGATAAGTTCTGCTGGCTGGAGGAGTTACATTTGATTGAAATATTGTACTTAAATGAATATCCCTTACAGGAACAAGAAACTGCTTTTTGTCGCGACCCATGCGTTTTAAATCATTTGCAGCATATTTTTTGATAAAAGCCGGGAACTTACTTTCAAGCGTGGCTTTATTTGTGCCTTGTTTTAATAGCAAATAAGTATAAAACATATTGTTCCGGGCAAAATCATTCCCATTTTTTATGATATATTTTTCCATGTCTCCACCGGCAAATGACAAAAAGAAATTAGCATCGATGTGTGAAGGACTATTAACCGGACGAAAAACACCAGTTACCAGGTAATCATAGCCACCGTTCATCTGGCTGGTAACATGAACTACTTTATTAATAGCTGACTGATTACCGAATATTTTTTTAGCGATATTTTCGGATAGCACCATTGTATTTGGTGCATTCAGGGCAATATTGGGGTTCCCCTCTATAAAGTTATAGGTAAATAATTTAAAAAACGAAGGATCGGCAACGTAACCATGATCTTCCAGGAATGACTTTTTATCGCCCTCAGCCGGGGTATACTGAAAAAGGTTCTTGTCATCGGTCATTAAGCCAAGCAGCCTCGCACTTTCTTCTATTTCCGGAAATTCTTGTTTTAAAGCAGCTGAAACCGGTGGCGAGGTATAGGGAGCGTTGTCATTTTTTTCTCCCTTTTTTATATTGGTTGTACCAACCTGATAAAGATTATCTATGTTTTTATGGTAACTATCGTAGCTGGTTTCGTAATGCAGGTAAAGAGCTATCAACATGCAACAGGTAAGCCCAACAGATAAACCAAATATATTTACGATGGAGAAAAACTTATTCTTCATCATACCTCTCCAGGCAATTTTAAAATAGCTTTTAATCATGATTGGTTCATTCGTTTATTAATGGTAGTCTTAAAGACTTTTAACTAATCTCCGGTCTCTAATCACTCGCTTCTAAGGCTTTTCACGGGGTTTGTCAGCGCTGCTTTTATAGCCTGAAAACTTATAGTAACTAAAGTAATTATAAGAGCCATTACTGCCGACAATATGAATACTCCCGGGCCGATAGTTATCCGGTAATCATATTTTTGAAGCCAGTCGAGCGAAAAATAGAGCGCCACAGGCGAAGCTATTACACAGCTTATCATTACCAACAATATAAAATCACCTGATAACAGCACCCATACTTGTGCAATAGATGCGCCCAGTACTTTGCGGATGCCTATTTCTTTTGTGCGTTGTTCAGCAACATAAGCAGCAAGCCCAAACAAGCCCAGGCACGAAATTAAAATAGCCAGCCCTGCAAATACCCCTGCCAGTTTTCCAACCAGTAGCTCTAAATTGAATTTACGATTGTATTCATCATCAACAAACTGATAGATGTAAGGATAAGCAGGATTATAAGTGTCAAATATTTTGGTAAGTTTTGTTATAGCCTCATGTGTGCTAACATTGGTTTTTAAGCGATACATAATTGTACCGCCCATACGCCCGTGACTGAAAATTGCAGGTTCGACAGGTGTAAACGGCGACTCCATCAAAGCATCTTTTACTACACCGATTACGCGCACAGGTACATTGCTGCCATTCCAGGTTATTAATTGATTTATGGGATTTTTTAAACCAATCCGTTTTACGGCAGCTTCATTTAAAATAACATCTAAGCTATCAGCAACCCAGCTACTTGAAAAGCCATGGCCTTCTTTTAATGTCATTCCAAGAGTTTTAAAATAGGTGTCTGAGCCCCAGATAGCTGCAATGTTCACCGATTCGTCCCCTGCATTCTTTCCAGGCCATTTATCAAGCGACATGTGGCTGTAAATATTTGTTACCGGGCTTGAAGCTGCAGTTACACTTTCAATAATCCCTGATGCTAAAAGATCATTTTTAAGCGCATCGTAATGCGTGTTTAAATCTCCGCTCATATCGGTCATCATTAACCTGTCGGCACTGTACCCTGTTGGCCGGTCTTTAGCATATTGTATTTGCTGATAAACAATAACCGTACTGATTATCAAAGCAATAGAGCAGCTAAATTGAAGCACTACTAATATCTTACGTGGCAGCGCCGCGCCTTTACCAATCTGTATTGCGCCTTTTAAAACTTTTACCGGATTAAATGATGAAAGATAAAATGCAGGTCTGCTTCCGGCCATTAAACCTGTTATTAGTACATACAGGATCATTATAGTCCAAAATACAGGATTTTCGTAAGGAATACTTATCGAGTTGCCTATAAGTGTGTTAAATGATGGCAACACTAACTGTACAAAAAGTATCGAGAATAGAAAAGCAATAAATGTAATGAGAATAGATTCCGTTAAAAACTGGAATATCAGGTCTTTACGCTGCGAACCTATAGCTTTCCTTACCCCTACTTCGCGTGCGCGTTTTTCAGAACGGGCTGTTGACAGGTTCATAAAATTGATGCAGGCAATAACTAATACCAAAATGCCTATTATGCTAAACATCCGCACATAATCAATAAAACCACCTGCCTCTTTACCATTTTTAAAGTCGGAATATAAATGCCAGTTTTTTAATGCATGCAAAACAACCACAGGTTTTGCGTGACGCATTTGAGGACTTTTTTTATAAACCAAATTCCTGATCTTAGGTGCAACTTCGGCATAAGTAACACCGGGTTCCAATTCAACATAAGCGTTGAATGAGTTGTTTGTCCAGGTAGTACGTGCATTTTTCATCCAGCTTTCGGTTTGCTCTTTAAAACTGAATGGTGTAATATATCCAAATTGCAGTGAAGCATTTTTAGGTATATCTTTTATAATACCTGTAACTTTTAAATTTTGGCTATTATCGTAACGGACATATTTATCCATTGGATCGGCATTCCCAAATAAAGATTTTGCTGTTGATTCCGTTAGTACAATAGAGTAAGTTTCGCTTAAAGCAGCCCTTGCATTACCCTTTATAAAAGGGTATTGAAACATCTTTATAAAATCAGGATGCACAGCGCCGCCTGGGATATATAACTTCTTTTCTCCTACCAAAAGATCGTGCCACTGCATACCAACCCAGTCTGTTTCGGCAACATGCTTAATACCGGGTACTTCTTTGCGCAATACATCTGCCAAAGGAACGGCAAGAGCTACCTGCGTATGCTCACCGTCGTGCTGGCTTGTAAAATTCAGTTCTACCTGGTATAGTTGCTGGTAATTAGGAAAAAACTTATCGTACGAATATTCATTAACCACCCAAAGCGCAATAAGTAAGGCAACAGCCATACCTGCTGCAAGCCCAAGAATATTAATAGCGCTGTAAACCTTATTGTTTACAATATTACGCCACGCGATTTTTAAATAATTCTTTAACATGTTTTTGGGTTATAGTTCATTGTTGATGATTCATAGTTCATAGCCGAAAGTTTTTCTGACTGCCAGCTGCTACTGCTCACTGCCTACTCACTTCTAAGACTCTTAACCGGATTAGCTAAGGCGGCTTTAATTGCCTGAAAACTAACTGTAGCCAATGCAATTATTATAGCCACTATTCCGGCTGAGGCAAATACCCACCAATGAATATTTACTCTGTATTGATAGCTTTGTAACCAATTATTTAACGCCCACCATGCCACCGGAAAAGCAATAAAACATGAAATGGCAACTAAACGTAAAAAGTCTTTTGAAAGCAGCCCTGTAAGCCCTGCTACCGAAGCTCCGAGCACTTTGCGGATGCCTATTTCTTTTATCCTGCGTTCCGCTGTATAAGCTGCTAAACCGAACAGGCCAAGGCACGATATAAATATTGCCAAACCAGCAAAAACGCCTGCTAATGTGCCTGTTAGTGTTTCTGTTTTAAATAATTGGTTAAAGTCGTCGTCAATAAATTTGTATTCAAACGGATAACCAGGATTATCCGCTTTCATAATCGAAGCAACCTTAACTAAAGCATCCTGTATATTTACATTTTGTTTAAATCTGATACTTAGGATATAAGTATCATCGGGATGATTAAAAAATATAAATGGGGCACTTGAAGTATACATATCATTGTAGAGAATATCTTTTACAATTCCCACAATCTGGAGATTTGACACTCCACTGTGTATAATTCCACCCGCATGACCCTGTTTACCCATTTGTTTGGCAAATGCTTCATTAATAATTACATTGTTGCTATCCAATGATGAGTTGGTGTAGAAGTTCCTGCCTTCCGCCAGCTTCATGCCCATTGTTGAAACAAACTGGGCGCTAACATTTTCCCAACTGATCAACGGATTTTTTGACGGATCTTTTCCATCCCACGAGTAATTATCGCTACTGCTACCTATTTGTAAAGCAGGGTCTTCACTTAAAGCAGCATCTTCTACTATGCCCGATTTTTTGAGGTCATTATAAACACTTTCAAAATGCCCGGCCAGCTTGCCTTGGGTATTAATATAGATCAGATTATTTTTATTAAAACCAAGCTGCCTGTCTTTTACATGCTGTATCTGCTGGTAAATGATCACGGTGCCTATAATCAGGATAATTGAAGCAGAAAACTGGATAACAACAAGGCTTTGCCTTATAAGACCTGAGCTTGTGTTCGATTTTATTTTTATATTTTTCAGTACTGCTATGGGATTAAATGACGATAAGTAAAATGCAGGATAACTACCTGCAAGCAAACCTGTTATAAGGCCAATAGCAATTAAATATGTAAGCTGTGAAGGAGCAAAAATATTAATAGCCAACTCTTTTTGAACCAGGTTATTAAACACGGGCAATGCCAGGTAAATAAGAACAATAGATACAAACACAGCAATAAATGCCATTATAACCGCTTCACCCATAAACTGACCTATCAGTTTACTTTTCCCTGCTCCCATTACTTTGCGTACTCCGACTTCTTTAGCACGTTGTTCGGAACGGGCGGTAGAAAGGTTCATGAAATTGATACAGGCAATTATTAAAATGATGAAAGCTATAATGGCGAATAAACGTACATAAGTTATCCTGCCGCCTTCCATTTTGCCATCGGTAAAATTGTCGTGCAAATTCCAGTTGTTCATTGCAAAAAGGAAGCATTGGGTTGTATTATTTGTTTTTTTGGTACTTAGATAAGTTGCCAGTTTTTTATTTACAGCATTAACATTGGCAGATGGTTCTAATTCCACATATGTACGCGCCCAATTGGCACTCCAATCCTGCATCCATGGGTGTTTATGTGCTATATTTTCCATGGGTGCCAGCCAATGAAATTGAAAAGTTGAATTTTTCGGAAGATCTTTAAAAACAGCCGATACTGTAAAATCCTGCTCATTATTCATTTTCAGAGCTTTTCCTACAGGGTTTACGTCACCAAAAAACTTTTTAGCCATCGTTTCATTAATCGCAACAGCATGTAGTTGTTTAAATGCACCTAAAGCATTGCCATAGACAAACGGCAGCTTGAGGATCGAAAATAGTTCAGGATCAGCATAGGTGCCTTTTTCATTTATCACTTTATCACCAAGGGCGAAAACCATATCATTGATACCATCAATTCTGGCGGCATTTTTTATACCAGGAATTTCGGCTTTTATCGCCTTTGCCATAAGCCCCGGCGTGGCGTGAAAAGTGCTAACCTTTCCGTTATAGGTTTGATTTTCATATATGTTATATATATAATCTTTCTTTTTAAAACTATCATTGAAAGTAAGCTCATCCTGTACCCATAAAAATATAAGCGAGGCACATGCTATTCCTATAGCCAGCCCGGTAATATTTAAAAAACTGTAGCCTTTGTTCTTCAACAGGCTGCGCAAGGTGGTTTTAAAATAGTTTTTTATCATGATTTTTGGTTATAGCAGTTTATGTTGATTGTTCATAACAAGAGCATTTTTCTTCACCAATTCATCTAATCTCCAGCCTGCAATCACTCAGAGCGCATGCTCGTTACAGGGTTTGCCAGAGCAGCCTTTATAGCTTTATATCCTACTGTAAGCCATGCTAATAGTATGGATGCCACAATAGCTAAGAAAAATACGTCAACAGTTATTGAAATACGGTACACAAAGCTTTGCAGCCAGCCCGACATTAAGTACCATGAAACGGGTACAGCTATTATAAACGATACAGCTATTAGTATTACAAACTCTTTTGAGAACAGGAATACAATACTGCTTACTGAAGCTCCTAATACCTTACGTACACCAACTTCTTTGGTACGTTGTACCACCATGAATGAAACCAGGCCATACAAGCCAAGGCAGGAGATAAAAATGGCTATACCCGCAAATATTTTATAAACAAGCGCAAGCTGATTTTCCTGATTATAGAATTTCGCTATGTTGTCGTCAAGGAAAAAGCCATTATAGGCATATTCCGGATAGGTTTTTTCCCATTGCTTTTGAAGAATAGGAACTATTTTGCTTAGATTTTTTGTCTCAATTTTAATAGCTACTTCCGATTCGAATTTTTTAACCGGAGAAATTACTATCGGTTTAACTTCTTCTTTTAACGAGTTGGTTTTAAAGTCTTTAACAACACCGGCAATTGGAGCCCAAAATGCTTTTTTTCCTCCTCCTATCTTCACTGTTTTTCCCAAAGCATCTTCCGGTTTCTGGATTCCCAGTTTTTTTAAGAATGTTTCATTAACGACTACCTGTCTTGCGGTATCACTCTGATCATATCCCTTGCCAGCTACAAAATTTAGCCCGAAGGTTTTAAAGTAATCTGCATCCCCATATTTAAGGTATGTTGTGATGCCATTGTCTTTTACCGAATTATTGAAATAAAAGTTGGTACCCCAGTTATTATCGGATGATGGCGCATCAGAGATAAAACTCACTGATTTTACTCCTGCATTTTGCAAAAGCTGTTGTTTGAAGGATTCTATTTTTTGTAGGCTAACACTATCGTTATACCCAGGGATAATTAACAACGCGCTTTTATTAAAACCAAGATCGGCTTCGTTAACAAAACTCATTTGTTTCATGGCGATTATGGTACCGATAATAAGCAGTTGCGATATAGCAAATTGCATAACCACAAGTCCTCTGCGCAACGGAATCCCTCCTATTGAGGCAGCGGTAATTTTATTTTTCAATGCCAAAACCGGCTTAAAGCCCGATACAACAAATGCAGGGTAAATACCTGATAAAAGGATCACCACTATCATAACCAAACCCAAAAACAACAGGCTGCCAACGTTAAACAGACTGATATTATCAGGCACACTTGCCACGTTTTTAAGATAAGGCAACGCCAGTTCGGCAACTATTATTGATAATAAAACAGAACCTATTACTATAATAGCTGTTTCGCCCATTACCTGGTTAATTAACTGGCTGCGGCTGCTCCCTAAAACCTTGCGGATACCAACTTCTTTTGACCGGCCTACAGATTGTGCTGTGGACAGGTTGATAAAGTTAATAGAGGCCATTATTATGATAAGTATAGCTATGAACGATAGCGTGCGCAGTGTTGTTCTGCTTGTAACGTGATCGCCAAGTGTACTACCAAACCTTGTATCGAAGTGCATTTCACTTAAAGGCTGTAAAAAGTTAATTTTAGTAACATTGCCTTTATCGCCCGAATGCCTGAAATTGAATGTTTTAAGCTGGTTATTAATTCTGGTAACTGATTCATTTGGCGGTAAAAGCATAAACACCTGAAAATTACTGCTTGTTGAATGCCAGTCGTAATTATAATTATAGTCGTTAGGGTGTTGTTTCCAGGTAATAAATGATACCAATACTTTAAGTGGAAAATCTGTGTTGGGCTTTGCATCTTCAATTATCCCGGCTACTTTTAAAGTAACCACATTGTCCATTTTTAGTGCTTTACCCATAGCATTATGCCAATCGCCAAAGTATTTTATTGCGCTGCTTTTATCAATAATAACCATGTTTGGTTCTGCTAATACAGATGATGATCCGGCCAGCCAGTCAGCTTTAAAAATGTCAAAGAATTGCGGCTCCAAAAACACCACCCCGATATTCTCGGTAAATTTTTTATCGTTAACACTACTTGATAAGCTATTCCCGGGTACAGTAATCTGGCTTCCATAGTTCATATTAAGAGCCGCTACTTTAGCCTGAGGAAAATCAAGCCTTAAACCATCAGCAGTTGGAGTTGATACACCGGGATTAAAAGTAAATCCGGATTCGCGCTTTTGCTGGGTTACTACGTGATATATGTTTTTATAATTAGGACGAAAAGTTTCAAAGCTCAGCTCATATTGTATAACAACGAAAATGAGCAGGCAGGCGGCTATACCAACAGTTAAGCCGGAAACATTTATGGCAGCATACCCTTTGTGACGGAGAATGTTGCGCCAGGCGATTTTAAAGTAGTTTTTAAACATAAAATGGTTTTCTTGCTTATCACTACTTAAAATATATACCAAATATCTATTTATTTAATAATGAGATACTTATATTGATTATTTTATACGAATGTGTTCGTAAGTGTGACACTGTGTGTACGCTTTTGATACAGTTGAATGGGTGCAGGAGCTTAAAGAATTTCCTTATTGATGGCTATTACATCGAATGAATCCAGATTTCGCCTCACAAAATAATTCTTACTGTCCAACAGGGCTAATGCCGAGTAATATTGATAAGTAGTGAGGTGCAGGTATTCGAATATAATTATCTCAGGCCTCAGGTTAACAAAATCTATACTCCTGATGATCTCATAATCATGCCCTTCAGTATCAATTTGCAGGATATTAATTTTAGGGAAGTTGTGTTTCTCTACTAACGATTTTAATGTTATACAGTTTACTTTTTCCTTTATAACATGCTTACGGAGGTTGGTAAGCTGGTTTTCATGTTCAGTAAGTATCTTTTTATTGAATGACCCTAAACCTTTTGCCCAATCGGGCAGATCTTCGTCTTTTTTTAAGCCATAAATTACCCGGGTGGTGTTTTTCGCATCTATGGCAGCATTTTCAAATAGCAAATTTTTATTTTTCCTAAACTTATTTGTTAAGCTTTTAAACATATAGCTCACTGGCTCTACAAGAATGCCCCTTAAATTTTTCCGGTTAAGATGTTCCGTTAAAAAATCCTTTAAATCACCTTCATTAGCCCCAATAACTATTACGTGTATTAGTTCATCCGGCAGGTCTTCAAAATAATTAGTTAATACTTCAGGAATTGATAGTTTAGGTACATTTTTATACTCCATTCAGCAAATAGGTTTTTAATGCTTTGAACTTTAATAAAACTATCGAGTTTTTACTAAAGTTCAAAGCATATACTAAAAACAATGCTAATCGCCTATTCGCTTCTCAAGCTTTTCACCGGATTGGCAATTGCCGCTTTTACAGTTTGAAAGCTCGATGTAAATACTGCTGCCAGCAGCATTGCCGCCCCGCTTGATGTAAATATCCACCAACTTATGGCTGTGCGGTCGGCAAAGTTCTCCATCCATTTATGCATTGCATACCAGGCCAAAGGAGTCACCAACACAAACGCCAGCACAATAAGCCATATAAGTTCGGTTGATAATAAAGTTACTATTTGGGCAACTGAGGCACCAAGCACTTTACGTACACCAATCTCTTTTGTTCGCTGATTGGTAGTATAAATAGCCAGGCCTAACAAGCCTAAGCAGCTGATGAATATGGATAAGCCGGTTGCCCAATTTAACAAGGTTGAAGTATGTTGTTCGGCTTCGTAAAATTTGGCTATATCCTCATCAAAGAAATTGTATTCAAAATCATCATCAGGATATATTTCTTTCCATGATTTTTTCATGTCCGCGATTGCTACTTTCCAATCATCACCATTTGCAGATTGCGGTTTTAGGGCTATATGGAATGTACCTGTCATGAATGGACTTGTACCTGTGTAAATAGCTATCGGTTTAATAGGCGAATGAAGTGATTTTTGATAAAAATCGGCTACTACACCCACAACCTGCAGCGCTTTAACACCATTAAAATGAAGCAGCGTTTTGCCAATCGCTTCGTGTGGGCTCCTGAAACCAAGCACACGTGCGTAGGTATTGTTAATAACCACAAATTTTCCAGTATCGCCTTTTTGTATTGCCCTGCCCGCGAGTAATTTAATTTTATAAAGGTTCATGTAATTTTCATCAGCGAATTTTAACTCAACGTCGGTCTTAATTTCTTTTTTTCCATCCATATAAGAAACCAGCGTAGAATGTGTACTACCTGAAGATGGCGGGGCTCCCCCAACGCTAACCAATTGAACTTGTGGTATTGCGCGTAACTTGTTTAGAAAAACCTGATTACGGCTTGCAGTCCGATTTTTCCATGGGGAGTTTATAAATACAATGGCATCTTTTTTAAAGCCAAGGTCTTTATGCAGTGCATAGTAAATTTGCTTGCTTACCAAAACCGTTGCCATTATAAAAAACTGTGCAATAATAAACTGGGTAACGGTTAATGATTTACGAAGCCAGGCATTGCGTGTTTTACTACTATTGGAATTTGCCTGATTCTTTAATACCAATATAGGTTTGTAACCCGATAGCATAATTGCCGGATAGAAGCCTGAGAGAAGGCTTACGGCAGCGGTTAGTACAATTAAAAATAAAATTAAACTTGGCTGAAGAAAATCAATTTTTATGCCTTTAGGAACAAAATCCGAAAATAATTTCAATATTAAAGGCGTTAACATTACAGAGATAATAACAGCTATTAGCGTAATAAGAAAAGTTTCGCTTAAAAACTGAGATATCAACTGTTTGCGGCTGCTACCCATGGTTTTACGTATACCAATTTCCTTTGCTCTTTGTGTAGCCTGCGCAGTAGTTAAATTAATAAAGTTGATACAGCCTAATACTAACAAAAATGAAGCGATGACTAACAACCCATACATAGTGTTTTTACTTGCTATTTGCCCTGAATCAAAATTTCCATAGTTTTCATTAAAATGAAGGTCACTCAGCGGTTGCAGGCTAAATCCGTGAGTATTGCCCTTATCCTCAGGTTTTGGCGGGCTGTTCTTCTTCAAAATACTATTTAATTGTTTCTCCATGCGGGCAGCATTTGCCGTTGGAGATATCCTGATAAAAAGCTGGGAGGAAGAACTTGTACTTTCCCATTCAGTTAATTGTAGCTGATCTTTCAAGTCTTTATTAACGGTGACTGTGCTGTATGATATAAAATCATGGAAGGAAAAATCGGTATTTTCTGTTATTGTTTCAACAATACCGGTAACCGTAGTTTTAATGGTATCATAGGTCACAATTTTACCTATCATTTGATTATAAGGTACCGATGCAAAGTATTTTTTTGCCTGATCGGATGTTAATACTACCTGGTTGGGTGCATTTAATGCAGTTTTCTGAGAACCGGCAAGCCATTTATAATTAAATATTTTAAAGTACTCCGGGCCGGCAAGAACTATATTGTCCTGATTTTTAAATCTGACAGGAACATTTCCCTTACCTGCGATAAATACGTTTGGCTGAGACAAAGTATAAAAAGGGGCTGCTACTTCAACTCCTGTCGCCTGGCTTTTAACAGCGCCTGCCAATGGCCCGCATACTCCGCTATTATATCCTTTTTCACCCTGAAAAGAATAATTACTGACCACCCTGTAAATACGATCACCATCTTTATGAAACTTATCGAAAGTAAGATCGAAATGCACAATTAAGTAAATTACCAGTGCTGCACTAATACCTATCGATAAACCGATAACATTTATCAGTGTGAACAGCTTGTGCTTCCAGAAACCCCTGAACGCAATTTTAAAATAGTTTTTTATCATGATGGATGATTTATTAGTTCATTGTTTATAGTTCATAGCAGAAGCTTCCTGCCTGCTGCTTACTCACTTCTCAAGCTTTTAACCGGATTTGCAAGCGCTGCCTTAATTGATTGAAAGCTTATGGTAGCAAAAGCTATAATCAAAGCTACAATGCCTGCCATGGCGAGTACCCACCAGCTAATGTTAATACGGAAAGCAAAATCGAGTAGCCATTTACTCATTAAGAACCATGCTACAGGCAGTGCGATAACCGAAGCCACTAAAACTAGCTTTAAAAAGTCCCGGGACAGCTCAATAACAATTTGAGGAACACTAGCGCCTAATACTTTACGCACACCTATTTCTTTAACCCGTTGTGTTATGGTAAATGCTGATAAGCCGAATAAACCAAGGCAGGCAATAAATATGGCAATGCAGGAGAATATGGTAAACAAACTACTTTGCTGCTGTTCGCTATTATATAATTGAGCAAACTTTTCATCCAAAAAATTAAAATCGAACGGTGTATTAGGCAGGTATTTGTGCCATGTAGTTTCGATGGAATTAATAGCAGCTTTAGTATTACTGCCATTAATTTTTATAGATAACTTGTTATAATAACTATTATTTAAAGAAGGCAGCTGAAACAATAAAGGGATGATTTTTTGGTGCAAAGACTCGAAGTGGAAATCTTTTACTACCCCAATTATTTTACCTTTTATGCCTCCATATTGCATATCTTTTCCTAATGCCTGTTGTGGTGTTCCCCAGCCGAATTCCTTTACCGCTTCTTCATTTATTACATAATTATTGGTATCTGTCGAAAACGCCTTTGAAAAATTCCTGCCCGATGCCATTTCCATACCATAAGTGGGTATAAAGCCATAATCTGTAGTAATGTATTTAAGATCGACTTTTAATGGCTGCAATGATCCTCCCTGCACAATAGATGCATTCTGATCGTCAAGTAAACGACCTGAAGGAATACGTGATGATCTTCCTACCTCTTTTATTGCAGCATTTTTTAGCAGATCAGTCTTAAATGCATCATATTGCCCATTAAGGGAGTGTACATAATCCATTGTAATGATGTGATCTTTATTAAAGCCAAGAGCTTTATTTTGTATGTATTGAAGCTGCTGAAATACAACAGTTGTAGCTACTATTAAAATAATGGAGATTGAAAACTGTACAACAACCAATACCTTACGGAATGAGATGCCTCCCTGCCCTACTTTCAACATACCTTTTAACACCTTTACAGGTTTAAAAGATGACATGAATAACGCCGGATATATCCCGCTTACTAAGCCAATAATAAATGGCAGCGCCAACACCGGCAATAAAACCGACCAGTGTAATAAACTATTAACAGATAAAGATTGATTTGAGATACTATTTACAAATGGAATTAATAAACATGTTGCTATAATAGCCAGAACGAGTGCCATCCACGTAATTAATACAGATTCGCTTAAAAATTGGCTGATAATCTCCTTGCGTTGTGC
>JABDFZ010000009.1 GCA_013286325.1 Bacteroidota bacterium
AAATAATACCTTACACCGTTAACATTAATAATATGCCAGCCCAGGCCAACTTTTATTTCCTTATTAAAAGTTAAATGGTGTGTTACTTCAATGGCCTTCGAGAGCGAGTCGGTGCCAGGGTGCATATTTGCCTTTGCATATCTCAGCAGATCATTTACGGTTGATCTCAAAGCTCCGCAGGGTGCCAGGACATCAAAATCCCAGGCGGGTGTTGGCTCTCCGCTTGAATTATATACGGATACGAACCTTGGAGATATCAATGGATTTAAATACTGTGCGGTACTGTGCATGTTCAACGGTTTGCATATTACTTCGTTCACCATTTGCTCGAAAGTTTTACCGCTGATATATTGCAGGATGCTGCCCAATAAACCTACTCCTAAATTTGAGTAAGCATAGTGTTCGCCGGGTTTGCTGGTAAGCTTGCAGGTTTTTAAATAAATGTACATCTGCTCCCTGGTATAATCTTTATATGGGTTAAGCTGATCGCTCATGTTGTCCCTCAAATTATCAGGAACACTGGGTAATCCCGAGGTATGGTTAGCAAGGTTTAACAGCGTAATACCTTTAAGCGACTGATTAACGGCAATAGAATCTGGCAGGTAGGTAATTATGGGATCGTTTAATTTTATAACCCCCTGGTTTACATACCAGGCCAGCAACGTGGCAGTAAACGTTTTGGTAATGGAGCCGATCTCAAAAAAGTTGTCAGCATTGGGTAACTTGTGGTTCCCTTTTATAGTTTCGCCATAACTGTAAATGGTTGTTTTCCCATCTTTAATTATGCCGATGCACAAACCTACTGTATTTGCCTTTTGGATATACTTACGGGCGACCGTATCAACCTTTTTGTCCATGTCTGTAAGTAAGGGATTGGATGTTGCTACAAGTGCAGTTTTATTGTCTTCGGGCACAGTATAAGGCTGAAAAACGAGGGTTTCCAGTTTATCGCGACGATCAAGACTGATTAATATCTGGAGTGTTGCGGTATTGAATTTTGCTTTGTAAGTAGCCAGGTTGTTATTTACAAACGTTATCAGCGAAGTTTCCTTTATTTCGCCAAGGGGAAAAAGATGCTGGACGGCAACATCATTAAAAGCGGTTATACTCAGTTCCTTTTGAAAAGCATCGCCCGCCAGATTATAAATGGCATCCGCATTTTTAAGATTAAAGTATTTTTTAACCTGCTCAAATACCGAATCGACTTTTTGCTGTTGCCGTGTTTGGGCAAATGATGCGGATGACATGGCGAAAAACAAAAGGATGATAATTACAGGCCTCATATAAATTAAAGATTCTTAATATAACGGCTTTATGACAGGTTTAATGCGGAAGATCGGATTGAGCCTTCCTTTTTTGATTATTTCTTTCCTCGCTATCCTTAAATTTTGACTGGATGGCTATAAGGAAAATTAATACTCCTGCAATCTTTGTTAGGGTAAATTCGAAAGAAGAGTTAATCAACCCTTCATATATAAATGAACACAGGCCGAAAGCCACCGCAATGCCGAGTAAGTTTGATTTGCAATATTTAATTAACTTACTCATTCGCTTTTATGGAGTTTGCCCGGCAAGCAAAAACAGCACCGCCATGCGGATGGCCACACCGTTTTCCACCTGATCGAGTATGATGGACTGCTTGCTATCAGCTACATCGCTGGTGATCTCCACGCCGCGGTTAATAGGGCCGGGGTGCATTACAATGATCTCTTTATCCAGTGAGTCGAGGATTTCTTTGTTTAAGCCGTAAAGCATGGTGTATTCCCGTAGGGAAGGGAAATATTTTATATCCTGCCGTTCCAGTTGGATGCGCAGCATGTTGGCAACATCGCACCAATTGAGAGCCTTTAATAAATTGTGTTCAACCTTTACACCTAACGAACCAATATATTTCGGGATCAGCGTTGTAGGGCCGCAAACCATAACCTCGGCGCCAAGGTGTTTAAGACATAATATATTTGACAGCGCTACCCGCGAGTGCAGGATATCGCCCACAATTACTACTTTTTTACCTGCCACATCGCCCAGCTTCTCGCGGATGGAGAAGGCATCAAGCAGAGCTTGAGTAGGGTGCTCATGTGCGCCATCGCCGGCATTTACTATCTGGGCTTTTACATGTTTGGAAAGAAATACCCCTGCACCTGCATAAGGGTGACGCATCACCACCATATCAACCTTCATGGCCAGAATGTTATTCACTGTATCAATCAGCGTTTCGCCTTTGCTTACCGATGAAGATGATGCTGCAAAATTAACTACGTCTGCCGACAGGCGTTTTTCAGCCAGCTCAAACGACAGGCGGGTACGGGTAGAGTTTTCGAAAAATATATTGGCAATAGTTACATCGCGCAGGGAAGGGACCTTTTTTATCGGCCTGTTTAAAACCGTTTTGAAATTATCAGCAGTTTCAAATATTAATTGAATATCTGCCGGGTTTAAGTCCTTGATTCCTAAGAGATGCCGTGTGCTGAGTCCTGCCATGTGGTTATTAAATATCGAACACCGAATGTCGAATTTTGAATGATGAAGTTTTAAAAAAGAATATTGAATTTAATGTTGAAGTTAAAAACTTAAAGTGATGGCACTTCATTATTCGGCATTCAAAATTCGGTGTTCAATATTACTTTTCTTCTGCTCGCTCAAATTCTATTTCGATATTATTTTGTATTATTCTTTTTCGCTGTTTCAATACTTTTTACAAAGATGGCAACCAGTTGATTACATTCATCTTTAGCTTCCAGTACTTTTTCTAATTTGTATAACTTTTTCCGTTCAATAAGCTTCAGGGAAATAAGTGATTCCCGAAGTTCTTTTAGAATAATCTTCATTTTATGAATAAAGTCATTTCTTGATTCCGCTGATTGCGCCTCTCCATAATTTAGAGCAGGCGAACAACCCGACCTGATTATTTGTCCGGCTAAATAGTTTCCCAATCTTGTTGCCGGTAAGGCTTCGCCTACATCAGAGATAACTACTGCAAAATCAATCAATCTTTCTTCTAAATCGTACTTATTTTCCTTTGTCATTTGATAAGAGTTTTTTATAATTTAAATGTTGTGCTATTTTAAATTCAAACTTTATTATCAAATAATAATCATTTTAGCTTATCTCAACTCTGTTTTAACTTTCTTCTTTACTTTTAAATTCATTATTCGAAATTCGGTGTTCAATATTCCTTGAATGTCATTTCGCCTCTGATAAAAGCACTATCCTATCCTCACCATCAGTCTCTATCCAGCTCACCACAACCTTTTGTGATGCAATGGAATCAACTTCAATCCCAACATAATCAGCTTCCACTGGAATATGCCTTGAATACCGGCGGTCAACCAGTGCCAGCAGCTCAATCTTTTCCGGGCGACCAAATGCCTGCAGGGCATCCATAGCGGCACGGATGGTACGGCCTGTCCACAGCACGTCGTCCATCATAATTACTTTTTTGCCTTCTATAATAAAATCTATTTTAGTTTGATTAGGCACCAGTTGGTCGCGGCGGCGGAAGTCATCACGGTAAAAGGTAATATCAAGATCGCCCTGCAAAATGGTTTTTCCGGGTAAAATTTTACGGAGTTCTTCGGCTATGCGTTTGGCAAGGTAAATACCTCTCGGCTGAATACCAATAAGCACAGATTCAGAAAAATCGTTATGATTTTCAATTAACTGACGACATAAACGCTGTAATGTGATTTGAAATTTCTGACCGTCGAGCAGTGTAAGATTTTGCATCGTATGGGTGGATTTGGGCAAAGATAATAATTTTAGAGATTAGTTGGGGATAGAGATTAGTTAATTGGTGATTGGTTAATCAGAGGTTAGGAAAAGTGATTAGAGGTTGGTTGATCAGAGATTAGGTGAGTTTCGGTAAAACCCGCGACTTTTTTTGGGGCTTCCGGATCCTTCCAACTAACCTCTAATCGCTAATCCAATCAAAAAAGTAATCCCCCCAAAAGGGTGATTACTTTTTTGATTGGTAAACTTTATACTTGTATATATTTTGTTCCTTGATTCGCAATCAGGTAAAAATATTTTTGAATAAAATATAATCTGTATCTTAAACAAGTTTTTACTGCTAACATAACTGACCTTATAATGAACCTCTTTAACAAAAGCTTTTTAGTAGCAGCTTTGGTTTGCTGCGCTTCTATGCAGGTTTTTTCGCAGGAAGATAATTCCGCTAAAAACCTCCCTACCGATTACCTTACCCCGGCATTTCATGCAGGCCGCAGACAGGCCCTGCGCGATATGATGCCTGCAAATTCTGTTACGGTTATCTTTGCCTATCCTGAACGTGTTTTCTCAAAGGATGTTAACTATGTGTACCATCCCAACCCGGATATGTATTATTTTTCGGGATACAAGGAACCTGATGCCGTTTTGCTGATATTTAAAGATATGCAGGCTGATGGCGACAGCAGCTATAACGAATTGTTTTTTGTAAGGCACCGTGATCCGCAGCGCGAGCAATGGACTGGCAGGCGCCTGGGTGTTACAGGTGTAAAAAAACAGCTTGGTTTTAAACGGGTTTATAACAGCGAAGAGTTTTCGAAATTCCCCATCGACTTTAAAAAATTCAAAACTATAATATATGATGACCTTCCGGATGATGCCAGCGGCGACCTTAAAGACTTAGTCAGTACCTTTAAAACAAAGGCCGAAATACAAAATGTTGATAAAGGATTGTTAAGCGATCTAAGCGTAATAAGTCGATACGCAACGCCTAAAAACATAGACAGAATTATTACCTATATAAAACCACGTTTAGACGGAGAGGCTTATAAAAAGAGCGAACTGATACAGGAACTGGTTAATAAACCAGATTCGGCCACGCTCATGGATGTAAAAGCCAAGATCAATGCCAATCCTTCGGGGTTATCTCTTTTTGAAAAATTTACAGTTGAGCTACGCGGAGTAAAAACACCAGAAGAACTTGTTTTATTAAAAAAATCGGTTGAGATCTCCAGCATTGCGCATGCAGAAGCTATGCGTGCCGTAACCCCAAAGATGTCGGAAAGGGAATTGGAAGGTATTATGCGTTATGTTCATAATAAGTATGGTGCCGAGGATGAAGGCTATCCGCCAATTGTTGGCGCAGGAGGCAACGGATGCATCCTGCATTATGAAGAGAACACAGCTACCAAAGTAGAAAATCAATTAGTACTGATGGATGTAGGCGCTGAATATCATGGTTATTCTGCGGATGTTACCCGCACCTTCCCTGCTAATGGCAAGTTTACAGATGAGCAAAAGGCTATTTACCAGATAATTTATGATGCACAGGAAGAAGTATTTAAATTATGCAAGGATGGCGTGAAATATGGCGACCTGGAAACCAAGACCCGTGAAGTACTTTCATCAAGATTGATACAACTGGGTATTATAAAGGATGCCAAAGAAGTAGGTACTTATTATCCGCATGGTGTATCGCACCACTTAGGGCTCGATGTGCATGACAAAGGTGAATACGGAGGCAATTTAAAAGCCGGAATGGTGATAACCGTTGAGCCTGGAATTTATATCCCTGCAGGAAGCCCATGTGATAAAAAATGGTGGAATATAGGCGTAAGGATTGAAGATGATGTGTTGATAGGCCAAACAGAGGGTACTTTACTTTCGAAAGATGCCCCACGCAAATGGCAGGATGTTGAAAAAACAGTAGCAGATAAGAGCATTTTTGATCTGGCCCATTTGCCTGAGTTGAAGTAAAATCAACTTCTCGTAATCGCCTATAGCAAATTTATATGGTGATCTAATAGTTATTAAGCTGTTAGGTCACCATTTGTTTTTTGGTATCTAAACGCGATTGATAGTTTGTTAATCAGATAGTCGTTTTAAAACCCGTATCGCTTTCAGCGCATCCTGCTTCGCAACAAAAATATGATCGTGATAAAACGCCGCTACAACATTACAGCTGATGCCTTCTTTAGCCATGGCGTTTGAAAATGCAGCGGTAAGCCCCACTGCTTCAAGCGATGAATGGATGGTTAATGTTATCCAGGCGGCTATATAAGTATAATTTAAGCCTAACTTGTCAGCAAGTTCTTTGTTAAGTATAACAGTCCAGCCTTCATCTTCTTTAAACAAGCCGACTATTTCTTTTGGGTCGATGTTATCTAATGTAGTTACTGCGCAAAAAACAAAATCGCCTTCACTCAGCTTTGGACTTAGTGTTTTTAATAATGCTTTAAGATCTTTTTCTCCGGCCATAATTTTGTCTATAAAAAAAGCCCTCCCGAGTAATCGGGAAGGCTTAAAGGATTTAATTTATTTAAAGCTTATTGAGCTTCTTCTTCTTCAGAAGTTGCTTTTTTCGAAGCCTTGCGGGCTTTGTTTTCGGCGCCTTCCATTTGCTCTTTCAATTGTGCTAATACGCTCAAATCACCTAAGGTTGATTTTTCAACTGACTCTTTCACTTTTTTCACAGCGTTGCTTGCAGATTTTGCTTCCTTTTTACGGGTTTCAAATTCCTGAACACGTTGCTCGGCACGGGCTTCTTCCCAAATGCGTGAGTGAGAGATAACAATGCGTTTGTTTTCCTTGTTAAATTCAATGATCTTGAACTCAGCAGCTTCTTCAGCTTTTAAGCTCTTGCCATCTTCTTTAACCAGGTGTTTGGTAGGGCAGAAGCCTTCAACACCATAAGGTAAAGCAACAATTGCACCTTTTTCAGTTACTTTTAATACAGTACCTTCATGTATCGAATCGATAGTGAAGATAGTTTCAAAAGTATCCCAAGGGTTTTCTTCAAGCTGTTTGTGGCCTAAGCTTAATTTACGGTTCTCAACATCAAGTTCAAGAACAACCACGTCTAATTTTTCACCAACTTTAGTGAATTCGTTAGGATGATTTACTTTTTTAGACCATGAAAGGTCGCTGATGTGGATCAATCCGTCAATTCCGTCTTCCAGTTCAACAAACACACCAAAGTTGGTCATGTTTTTAACTGTAGCAACGTGCTGTGTGCCAACCGCATAACGCTCGGCAGCATTTTGCCATGGATCAGGAGTTAATTGCTTAATACCTAATGACATTTTGCGCTCGTCGCGGTCAAGTGTTAACACTTGTGCTTCAACTTCGTCACCAACTTTCAGGAATTCCTGAGGGTTACGTAAGTTTTGTGACCATGACATTTCTGATACGTGGATCAAACCTTCAACACCAGGGATGATTTCAAGGAATGCACCATAATCAGCAACGGTAACAATTTTACCTTTAACCTTTGAGCCGATCTGGATGGTTTCATCCAATGACTGCCAAGGGTGTGGAGTAAGTTGTTTTAAGCCTAAAGCAATACGTTTTTTCTCATCATCAAAATCAAGCACAACAACGTTGAT
This sequence comes from Bacteroidota bacterium, assembly GCA_013286325.1. Classification (GTDB taxonomy): domain Bacteria; phylum Bacteroidota; class Bacteroidia; order Sphingobacteriales; family Sphingobacteriaceae; genus Mucilaginibacter. Next base: position 7,332 of record JABDFZ010000009.1, read on the forward strand.
CTTCTGATCTAATGATAAAATTTCGCGTGGGTGCTCTATGCGGCCCCATGAAATATCGGTAATGTGTAATAAACCGTCTACGCCGCCAAGGTCAATAAATACACCAAAGTCGGTAATGTTTTTAACGGTTCCTTCAAGTACCTGTCCTTTTTCAAGACGGGCAACAATTTCGGTTTTTTGGTTTTCCAAATCGTCTTCGATCAGCACTTTGTGCGATACCACTACGTTTTTAAACTCGTGGTTGATCTTAACAACTTTGAACTCCATTGTTTTGCCCACATAAACGTCATAATCCCTGATAGGTTTAATGTCGATCTGTGAACCTGGTAAAAAGGCTTCAACGCCCATAATATCTACAATCAAACCACCTTTAGTTCTGCTCTTAACAAAACCAGTGATGATTTCATCATTGTCTAAAGCGGAATTAATGCGTTCCCATGATTTTTGAGTTTTAGCACGTTTACGCGATAATACTAACTGACCGTTAGCATCTTCCTGCGATTCAACAAATACTTCAACTGTATCACCGATCTTCAGATCAGGTGTATCACGGAATTCAGATACTGATACCAAACCGTCAGATTTAAATCCGATGTTTAATACCACATCTTTGTTGTTAACATTTACAACTGTACCGGTGATGATTTCGCCTTTGGTGATTGAACTGAATGTTCCATCATACATTTTCTCGAATTTCTCACGATCAGTGTCGCTGTAATTGCCAAATTTTTTCTCATCGGCATCCCAATCGAAATCTTCGTTTGCTGCTGTGATTTTTGATTTGATCTCTTCGATCGAAATTGAATCAGCCTCTGATTCAATAGTTTCTTTTTCCTGAGGAGTTGCTCCAACTACTTCGAGTTCTGCTTCCTTAGCTTTTAATTCTTTTTCTGCTTCCTGTTTTTTTGCCATTAAATAAATTTTCTCCTTTTCCCAATTTGTTAATTGGGATTGCAAAGGTAGGTATATTAATTTTATTTAGAAAAGAATATTTTGATGTTAAATGCTGATTTTTAAGCATTTTTAAAGGGAAAGTACATGTTTTTAAGATATTTTAAGGATGATGGCTGCCCAAAGCGTTCATCAGTTTGTTAGTTTACCCTCTATTTCATCAAAAACCGACATGAAATTATTCAGCAGCGATTCACGGTATTTTACAAGTACCTTATTAATTGCTTCCTCATGCTGAGGGGTAAACGGGTCTTTCCAAACCCGCATGCAAATCCGTTTTAATGCATAGGCTATTTGCTGTGTTTCGGCGTAGGTATATAAATAACGGCTTTTTTTAAACCCATCGTAAAATTTAAAAAATATCGCCGTATCCTTTAACCCGGCTGCCACTAAAAATTCATTTATTACAGGCGTTTTGCATCCGCCCAGGTGATCGTAAAAGTCATCAACCGTAATTTTTTGAGTGGTAAGTAACAAGTTGTCCAAAATTAGCTCCAGCGCAATATGTCCTAAAAAAAATGGCTTTACGGGAGAGCTTTCAATTGCAGGCCGCAATAACTTCTTAAGTTCGTGTGAATGTTGAAGGAAAAAATCGGCGGAATGAAAATAACGGTCAACCTCCAGGTGTTTATTCCATCCTTTAATTATTGAATTTACAGCGCTATCAGTATGATGAAGTTTTTCGGGATGAAGTACAATAGTTTTATCAGCATTTTTTAAAAGATCGGGTAGCATTGTTCCCAGTATAAGGTAGCAATTATCAGATTTCCGGTCGAAATAAAAATGAGATAAAAAATTCATAGTAGTCCTTCTGCAAATAGCCTGTTCAACCCAAAATAGGAATTTTTTTTGATTTCACCCATTTTAAAACTGGATTCCACCGATTTTAAGATTTGATTACACTGATTTAATAAAAAATGTGATTTTGATGATTGACAGACATATAACGTGGTTTTTCTAATGGCCTGTATAAGTAACGGTGTAATCTCCTATCAATCGGTGAAATCATTTATTATATTTGCCCCTTTTGAATTGAACACATAATGAATTTTGTTGAAGAATTACGCTGGCGGGGTATGTTGCACGATATTATGCCCGGAACTGAGGACCTGTTAAATAAAGGCATGGTATCGGGCTATATAGGTTTTGATCCAACTGCCGATTCGCTGCATGTAGGCAGCCTGGCACAGATCATGACCATGATCCACTTTCAGCGTGCAGGGCATAAACCTTTTGCATTGGTTGGCGGAGCTACGGGTATGGTGGGTGATCCATCTGGAAAATCGCAGGAGCGTAATTTACTTTCGGAAGATGTATTGCAGTTGAACCTGGCCGGGATAAAAGGTCAGCTTGAAAAATTCCTCGATTTCGATTGTGGTGCAAACAGCGCCGAAATGGTAAACAATTACGATTGGTTTAAAGATTTTACCTTTCTGGATTTTATCCGCGAAGTGGGCAAGCATATTACGGTTAATTATATGATGGCCAAAGATTCGGTAAAGAAACGGCTGGAGGGCGAAACCGGGATGTCGTTTACTGAATTTACATACCAGTTGGTACAGGGATATGATTTTTACTATTTGTGGAAAAATCATAATTGTGTTTTGCAAATGGGTGGATCGGATCAGTGGGGCAACATTGTAACCGGTACCGAACTGGTTCGCCGTAAAGGTGCTGGCGAAGCATTTGCCCTCACTACGCAACTGATAAAAAAATCTGACGGTAGCAAATTTGGAAAAACCGAAGGTGGTAACATTTGGCTTGATGCAGAAAAAACATCGCCATATAAATTTTACCAATTTTGGCTGAACACCAGCGATGAGGACGCCAAAGCCTATATCCGGATCTTTACGCTTTTTGATAAAGAAACCATTGAGGGTTTGGAAACTGAACAGGATGCAGCACCGCATCTGCGCGTGCTGCAAAAAGCTTTGGCGAAAGATATTACCATCAGGGTACATGGTGAAGCTGCCTATGAGAAGGCAATAAAATCGTCCGAATTTTTGTTTGGTAATATTGGTATTGAGTTTTTGAATGAATTGAATGACGCAGAAGTGTTGGGTTTATTTGAAGGCGTTCCAAACTTTACCATCAGCTTAAACGATTTACAACAAGGCATAAATGTGGTTGACTTGTTGGCTGCCCATACATCGGTTTTTCCATCAAAAGGCGAAGCAAAGAAGATGATACAGGGCGGGGGAGCAGCAATTAATAAGTTGAAGATCAATTCTGTTGATGATATTTACAAACAGGATATGTTGATAAGCGGAAAATACCTGGTGGCTCAAAAAGGCAAGAAAAACTACTTTTTAATTATTGCGGAATAATCTTGCAAACAGCTTTTGATTCTGACAGCAGATCGGAATAGCTTTTAGCTTTTAAATTTAGTATAGTATTAGTACATTTGATATATGGACGCTTTAATAGTTTACCCAGATAACAAAGAGCAGTTAGTAGCACTAAAAGCCGTTATGAAGGCAATGAAAATTACTTTTGAGCAGAAAAGTGAGATATACCCTGACTATGTAATTAAAGGAGTAAAAGAGTCATTACAGGAATCAAAAGAAGGCAAGCTGGCGCCATATACAGGAATTAGGGATATGCTAAACCTTTCATGAGCTTTCAGATTTATTATACCCCTAGATCAAAAGAAACGCTACTATCAGTTTACGAGTTTATTCTTATAAAATTCGGTAAAAATTCGGCAGATAAATTTATATCAAAAGCTGAAAAAACTATCTCAACGATTGCCGAATTTCCGCTAATGTTCAGATCATCAATAATCGATGAAAATATCAGAATTGGTTTAATTACAAAACAAACTTCTTTATTTTATCTTGTAAAAGAAACCTCCATAGATTTGTTATTCTTTTGGGATAATCGCCAGGAACCAATTTCGATTTAGAACTTATTAAACGCTTACTTACAAATCGCTCAATAAATCCAGTTTCTTATGATTATATTCTTCCTGCGAGATAAGCCCGTTATCAAATAACATCCTTAGTTTTTTTAGTTTTTCGGTAAGCTCATCCGGTTTTGGGGCCTCGTGCACTATAGGGGCTGGCACGGGTTCCGGAACATGAACCGGTTCGGGAATATAAACAGGCTCTGGCTCAACCGGGGTTACCGGATGCTGTGAAGATAAGCGAGAAGCATTCTCGAACTGAATCGCTCCCGATTCTGCACGTTTTTCTTCCAGATCGCGCAAACGGCGGGCCTCACGTTCCGATTCCTTGCGTTCCTGGGCATATTGGTATAATTTACGTGCCTGTACTTTCGGCAGGTAATCCACACCCATTTCAGCGCCATTGGTGGTTTTTACACTGAATATAGCGCCGATGATCTCCTCTTTGGTATAAACATCAACAATATCTTTCCAAACAAAATCAACAAACTTTATGGTTAAACCCAGGTTGGCGGGTGTGAAAAACAGAATACGCTTATTAGTAAGTGCTACACAATCGGGCAGCAGGTTTACGAGTGGTTTTTTTTGAACCGCTATATATAATATTTCTTCGCCGGTAGTGAGCAGGTCGGCCAGGCGCAGGTATATTTTTTCTACTGCTTTGGGGTCTTGCTCTTCGGTCAAAAATTTCTCTATCATGACAATGCTTTATGTAATAGACGCAAAAATAATAATATTATGTTAGTTGCAAGTTAAGTTTTAAGCTATCAGCAAATTACAGCCCCGAATGTCGGAATTATCAAAGCGGCCCAATACTTCAAATGAGCCATCGCTATAAACTTTACCCAGATCCTGCGTTGCGATAAATGAACAGGAATTAATATTTGCCAGGTCGATAACGTTTATGCCCCCCGCTTTGTTGTTTTGAAGCAGCTCTAAAGGGTCATTGGTATCGCGGGTAACGATCTTCATCCATGGTGGGCAATTAAAAATGCCATTTCCTTTGGAGTAAGCTTGCGATAACAGCTCCGTCATGCCATATTCGGAGTGAATGGTTTCAACGCCGAACCCCTTGCATAATTGTTCGTGAAGTTCCTCGCGGATCATCTCTTTACGCCGGCCTTTCATGCCCCCGGTTTCCATCACTATCAGTTCCGGAAAGTTTATGGAATAGCTTTCTACAAAATCGAGCAGGGCAAAAGTTACCCCAATTAATAGTGTAGGTGTTTGTGCTTCCTGCTGTTTTTTAAGCTGATGATATAGCTCAGCATGGTTATACAAATAAAAACCGCTATCCGGATTACATGACTGTTTGATGAGGTCATCAGCCATATATATAAGGGATGATCCTTCCCGTTCCAAATATGAAGGCAGTAATGCGAGTACGGTATAGTTTTCAATATCGCCATAAAATAATTTAAAAGCGGCACGGAAACTCTCTGTATACCAGCTAACATCAGTTACTAAATGGCTGCTGGTAATCATACCTGTAGTTCCTGAACTTGTGAAGGTAACTTCAGCAGATGCTGATGAGCTGAGTACTTTGTAAGATTTAAAGAATTCGATTGGTAAAAAGGGAATTTGATGGATAGCCTTAACATCTGCCGGATCAATATTTAGACCCGAGATAAAATCATGATAAACCTTACAGTTTTCAGCCTGATGCCGGAAGATACGGAGGGCAATATCATTAAACTGCTGTTCATTTTGGATTGAAAATACCTGGCCTTTATTCATCGATGCAAAGATAAGATCAGAATTTACAAAATTTAAGAATCTATAGGTCGGGTTTATGAATTAAACCAGCGATAGCTCTTATTATTCTGAAAATTCAATAACTCTGAAAATTGATTCGAACAAAATATTGCAGAAATTATACAAAACAACCCTAAGCTTTTGGAGTTATTAAATAGACATTTGCTTTATTTTTTATAATTACCCACAAAAAACACCATGAAAACATTAAAATACCTGGTGCTCCCTTTTATGTTGAGCATCTTTTTTATCGTTACTTCCGCATTTACAGATGGAAGTAAAGAAACCGAACGTGTACACAATGCGTCGAATGTGCTGAGAGACTTCGGCAAAATGAAGGAAAGTATCCCTCACGACCTGATCTCCGAATATCAGGGTATTGTTATTATACCCAAACTGATAAATGCCGGTTTTGTAGTTGGCGGTAAACGCGGCAGGGGAGTTGCAATGGTAAAACTTGGCGACGGAAAATGGAGCGATCCTGTTTTTGTTACCTTAACAGGTGGTAGTATTGGGGCACAAATAGGTGTGCAATCTGTCGATCTTGTTTTGGTGTTCCGCCATAAAGGCGTGCTTACTAAAGTAAAAAATGGTGATTTTACCATCGGAGGCGATATTTCTGCAGCGGCTGGTCCGGTTGGCAGAAGCTCATCGGCCAATACTGATTATAAGCTGGAAGCCGAAGTTTATTCCTATTCGCGTAGTCGTGGCTTATTTGCCGGGATTAGCATAAACGGATCAAACCTGGCTATCGACAAAACTGCCAATGCCAATTTTTATGGAAATGATTTAAGTTCAAAAGAGATCTTTAATATTTCGAAAAGCGATAAGGAGTCGGTTAAGATTTTAAAGGAATCTTTAGCGGCTTTGTAAGCTGAAAGCATAAATGCGAAAGCTTTGAAAAATAATGTCCTGGCGATTTTCCGGGACATTATTTTTTTAACCCCTGCGAATTATCTTTTGCAAAAGCCCTCTTCAGCAACACACCCGATAGCGCCGACATACCCCCGACAATACCACCTATTAATGAGGTTACAAATAATAAAAGAATCCAGTTAGGTAGCTGGAAAAGCGTAGCAACATGTTTGGCTAATATGTTATCATTAGGGATGCTTTTAAAAAGTGCAAGTATTGTCCAAACAATAAACACACCCCCGAAACCTGCTAAAAAAGACCTCCCCGGGGTTTTGCCAATAAAAAATGCAGCCAGGAAAGCGGCTATAGCTACTACCCACCAGGGTAAAAAATACCCACTGGCAAAGGTTAATATCAGTATGATGAAAAATAACATAATGTTGTTTTTTAATTATAAATCTATGTCATGCTGAACTTGTTTCAGCACCTCATTTGCCTGGTGGTTACCTGTCCTTTGAAATGCCGAAACAAGTTCGGCACGATGCCCCTTTTTCTAATCTCGGGTCTCCAGCCTCTAATCTCTATTACCTCATTTCTTACCCAAAGTTAAAGTCGACTTTATCCGTCCTGAGCTTTCATTTGCCGAATTTAAAAACAGCAGTTCATTCAGCTTCCCATCATTCCAGGTGTTAAACATATCCCGGTAATAAAAGCTGCCCGGATTTCCCGATTCACCGCCAGGGAAGACTCCAAAGCCTTTTACCGTCGGTCCCATTTGTACTACCATACGCCACGATGGGCCATTGTTATTTCGCAGTGCATTGATAACACCCCCTACACCGCCAGCTGAAAAATGGCCTGTGCCAAAACCCGGAAGGTTAGCCAGGTGGTTTATAAAAGTTTCCTTTATTACACCCCATTGCCATTTATCACCGGGTTTGCCGTGATCTCGCACCAGATCGTCAATTGTGGTATAAAAGCTGTTGTTTACAACATCGACACAAGTCTCCTTTAAGGGAGTCTGTGCATTATCAAACCACTTGGAATTGGGTTCAGTTAATAACAGCTGCTCGGTACGGTCGTATGATGGTACTTTAAGATAAATACCCTTCACCTCAAATTTATCCTTCCATACTCGGCTATAAAAATTGAACCACCACTTGTTAAATATGCTGGCGCCGATAGAGTTGGCAGCATAATGTTTATCCCACTTTTTAATGATCTTGAAGGCCTGCAATTGGTCACTGCTCAATTTTGATGCATCAACGTATTTCAGCATGGTTGGTAAAACGTCCTGTGCCAATATGCTGTAATTGTCTGTTTGCATAATGCGCATACTGTCGACGGTAGCTTTTTGCATGGCGCCAAGCCTGTCATTAATGCGTTTGCCACGATAATATTGCTCAAACCGCCAATTAATGTAATATGGATACGTCGGATCAGTAGATGACTGGTTTGCCGAACTTACAAAACCACGAGAGGGGTTTTTAACTGTCGGGTTTTGTTCTGGTGGGATCCATCCATGCCAGTCGTTGGCCGGGTCACTGCCATCCATTATGTACTTGCCCTGTTCCTTGAATTTCAGCGGGAACTTTCCATTCGGAGTAATAGCAATATCATTATCATTGCTCGCAAAAATGAAGTTTTGGGCCGGGGCGGTAAAATATTTAAGCGCCTCGCGATAATCTGTATAGTTTTTCCCGCGGTTTAGCAGGTAAAAGCATAAAAACTCGTTCGACTCATCGTGTGCTATCCACCTTAAAGCATCGCCAACGGGGATGTTTTCAAAATCATCTTTAGGCTTTTTAGCAGTGGTTTCATACACCACCGGGCCATGATGGGTGTAAAGCACCGTGTCGGTTTCATCAGGCATTCCGAGTATTTTTATAACTTCAGTGCGTTTTTTTACCGGGTTCCATTTATTGTTGTACCAGTATTCATTTTTCGATTTATCCTTAAACTTTACCTGATACCAGTCCAGTACATCGGCATCAACATTGGTAACACCCCAGCTTATCTTCTGATTATAACCGATGATAATACATGGAGCACCCGGCAGTGAAACCCCGTTCACATTTACCGTTGGCGACGACAATTGCACCTGGTACCAAATGGACGGGAACGTTAAATTTAAATGCGGGTCATTAGCTAAAATAGGGTATCCAGTTGCCGACTTACTACCTGCAATTGCCCAATTATTGCTACCAACGCCATCTACTTTTTCATGGGTTTTTATGCCCCCGGTCATCTGTGCCAGATAATCAGCAGATGGTTTGGGGATAGGCAGCGGTTTAAAGTCCCATTTAGTGCCTGTCGGGATAATAGGGTCTTCGTGAAACGGGTAATCCGGAAAAAGATCATTTACAGCCTCAGGCCCGAAACGCTTTAAATTGTTGGTCATGGCAAACTGGTCCGAGCCACCGGCCAGCGTTTCCGACATCAGCTTCAGCAAAAATATACAGTTAATGGGTTTCCATTCCTCGGGTGCATAATTCAGCAGCTTAAATTCAAGCGGATAATCCTTTGGCGCAAGCTGGTGTACGTAGCTGTTCACGCCTTCGGTATATGCAGTTACCATTATGCGGGTTTCAGGGTTGGCCATTATCCCTTTAAGGCCGTTCTCGGCGCCATAAACCATCCCCATGCGGCGGTGGTAGCGGTCTATTTCCAAAGCTTTTGGGCCAACAATTTCCGATAATCTGCCTGCCGCACTGCGTGTTTGGATATCCATTTGCCAAAGGCGATCGCGGGCGGTAACATAGCCCTGGGCATAGTAAAGATCGTGGTCGTTTTTAGCGAAAATATGCGGGATGCGGTGCTCGTCGTATTTAATTGTCACCTCATCCTGCAGGCCGGTAAGCTGTAGTTTTTCGGCTGGGATAATGTTTTTGCTTTCGGCATTTTGCCAGAAACCTGTTGAAGGATTAAGGAACACGCCAATGGCCGGGATGTCGCCAATTTTTGTTTCCAGCACGCAGATCAATGCTACAGTAACGGCTATAACGATGAAAGCTTTAACAAACTTCATTTGGGTATATTTATTGAGGCAAGATAAGGAAAAGCTCCGGAAGTTTGAAAGCAGAATTAGAATGATTTCCTATTCTGCGGTTGCAAAGTGTTGCAGATTACTTTAAAAATTTGTCGAAAGCTTCCTGGATATCTCTTCGGATATTTTGCGGCAGATCCATGTTACCATAGATCGTCATTACATACTTATCAGTACTTCCGATGGGGTCAAAAGCAAAAAAACTAAAAATGCGCTTTTTCCCTTTAAAAAAATCAGGGTTATTAGCTTCAATAGCACGGATACGGTTCTCAAATTCAGCTACGCCCATAATCTTAAGTTTTAAAATATAAACTTACACAAAAGGAACCATCAATCAATGAGAAGCTGGTAAAACCATTTTTAAATCTTTTTCGACTCCACAATAGTTCTGTCATTCCAGAGAATCCTGAGGCGAAAGCAAGCCACATTATTTAGATTAAGTCCTTATATTAGGAAACTAAATCTAAAATCACATGAACATAATGCACAATCTTGGGACGGTAATTACAGCATTGCTTGCTGTGTTGGGGGGCATTTCAAGTATTATTTCAATTGCAAACTACATGAATAAATTGAAATCATTTAGCATGAAGGAAATACTTAAGAATCCTTATAAAAGGGTTCTCTTTTCGTCAGTGTTTCTCACTTGTATTTGTGTGCTTCTATTTTATATTTTCGGGGGATTTGATGTCTCCACCATAAATCATAAGCAACTTATATCAAGCCGTACAAATGCTTCTCCTAAGGCGATAAAACCCACTTTAGATACTCAAAAAAGAGCATCAGAGCCTATTCGCATGAAAGCAGCCAAAAAGCAAGATGGTTTCCTTAAACCTAAAAAACAAAAAGATACTACGTATAGTGCTAAAAATTTAGTTACAGCACCAAATTATGGGAATCAACAAGTTGGTGATAATAATACTATGAGCATAACATCTGACATATTTAAAAAACCAACTGAGGTAGTACAAAACCAATTAAATAGGAATCTTAAGTCTCTTGTTGAAAAATACGCTCAACATCCATTTGTTTCTATTGAGATTGAGTATGAAACCATGAGGGGGAGAGTTGCAACCTCTTTGAGTAATAATTTGGTTAATTATAAAATAGGGTATTACGATCCAAGTAATGAAATGAATAGAGGGTTTACAGAACCCGTGCTTATAAGAGCGAACTCTTTTAATAAGCAATTTGTAATTGATTTTGTAACATCAATTAATCCTTATTTTACTTCTGAATACAATTATGAATATTCAAATGATTATCCTTTAAATATGGTTAAGTTTATAATAGCAGGAAAGCCTACATTTGACCAAAATGGTAGAATAACTATCAATTAGCTTGTTTTTCATCCTCACAGGAGCTCATAGAGGCCGATGGACTGTATAAATCAAGATACTCCGTCTCCGCAAAACTCCCGTCCCCGCAAACTCCCGTCCCCGCAGGGTCTCTCGCAGAGGACCCTGCGCTGTATGAACATCATCTCCAAAATTCCCTGTAATCGGTAATAGTTATAAGCGGATGTGGTTTATTATCGTGGTAAAAAGCAGCGCTGCTATGGGGGTAATCTGTAAATTCCGGGCAAAGGTTCCATTTGCCACTAACCGGATTGCGATGAACGTAGTCCAATTTTTGATAAAGAAAGGGCAATGTATAAACAGGCTTAGCATCAAAGGAGGGTTCAAAGACTTTATGTTTTTGACCTTTTGCTATTTCCTTATCGGTACAAGCCACAGAAAGCTTGTTTAAGATATTATGCTGCCCCATTTGTGTCAATTGTTCGACAAGGTCGTACGCCATAAAGCGTTTCCCATTAGCTATTATCATATTCAGATTTTTAACCGATTCGGGTAATTGTAGTATAGCATGTATATGGTTTGGCATCATAACAAATGCTAAGGTTCTGATCTGATATTTGTGGTCAATTATTTTCAGCCAGTTGTATACCATGTGATACGAACTGGTGATTTCAAACAATGGAATCCATTTAAAACATGTAAAGGTTATAAACCACGTTTTTTCAGTCAGGTCATGCTGGCTTCTAATCATGTATAAATATAGGAACTGTTATAATAAAAGAGCACCATAGCTAACAGTTGGTTACTGCACACCATTCAAGGAGTGCAGCGCAGGGTCCTCTGCGAGAGACCCTGCGGGGACGGGAGTTTTAAAATATAAACTTACACAAAAGGAACCATCAATCAATGAGAAGCTGGTAAAAGTCTTCGCAGGATCCCTCGCAGACGACCCTGCGGAGGCTGGAGAGTTGCTATTATTTATATCATTCTATCTTTGTATTAGGAAATAATTTCCTCAATGTATCTGCTAACCTCAACTTATTAGGGCCCGGGTTTTTAGGTCGACTAAAGTAATCTATTTCAAAATTTGTAGGATCGTTAATAAAAGGGCTTTTTTTGATTAAAACACTGATATTATTGTTGACTTTTGAAAACCATTTCAAACTTACATTTGCCTTCGTAAATCCTGAATTTTTATTATTGAATTTATTTATAAAGTCTTGCATATAATCACCAGTATGATATCTAAATAAATAATGTATACAATCCCCTTCTTTTGAAAAGAAAAACATAGCAAAATACAGCTCTTTTTCGTTTGAATATTTAACAGGGAATTCATATATATACATGGTTCCATAGTCATTCATTTGTATATCAAGAGTATATCTTTTCATAAGGAGTTTGCCTTTTTTTCCTTGAATATATTTATCTATATCACTATTTTTTTTATTTAATAATTCTTGACCTTTTAATTGTGAAGAAGTAATGCAACTTATAATAAAAATAATAGCAGCCTTTATGAAAACTCTCTTTAAATTATCATTCTGAGCTATCATGTAATGTATCCGTTCCATTTTTTCTTATTAATAAATTACCTCTTTTAATTAACGTTTCAACAATATTAATCTTAATATTTTACTCCCAATAAACCTCGTTTCAATAGCTTAATTCTTAAACAGAAGTTTCCCCTGGGAATCAAAAACCACAAAAACTTCTTTTCTTACACTATCACCACTGGGCAGCAGTAACCCTGGTTGTATGCCAAAGACATCATCATAAAAATAGGCATAAAGCAATAGTTTGCCATCAGGAAGCACAAGCCACTCATCATTCCGTTCCTTTCCAGGCACATATATGGATAGGTCTAATAATTGGGTATCATCATAATTAGCAAGCAGTTTGGTTTTATCCATTTGGCTGGCAAACCAATGGTTTTTGTTCGATATCCCATACTTGTTAAAAAGGTAAATAACACAACCATTTGTATTTTTACAAGCCTTAACCAAAAAATTACCCGAATCGAAGAACGCCTTAACGGTATCTTCCGAAAAACTGATGAGCTGATTAACCTGCTCCGAATTTTTGATATCTACTATAGCTGTTATCCCTATTTTACCGGAAAATTGCCTGGGCGATAGTTCGAGAGAAAAATCATCGTTATAGGGTACGGTTTTTCCGATCTCAAAATACTTTTGTAATAAATTCAGGTTGGTTTCTGACAGTTTTTCAATGTGTTCCCGGGCAAAAATTTCATCAGTATATGTCCTTTTTATATAGTCATATACTTTCCCGTAAATCCAATTTCCATTCAGGCGCAGTTTTGCCGAAAATGGATAATCGCCGATCGAAGCCATAAAAAACCTGCTTATGGAAGTATCGTAACTTGGTGTGCCATTAATCAGCCATGGCAGCATATAATCAACCTGCCGTTGGGTTTCAATTTTAAGGGTATCGTTATTTTTATTAATGATATGTATCCCGCAAAATGGTGAATCATCTGTCCAGTAATCTCTTTGCAAAGAGATCTTTGCCCGATCAATCAGTTGCCCGTTATTTAATAATTTAAAAAATGTGTCCCGCTGAGGTGTGCCGAATTTCATGTGCAGTTTTTTTAGTGCTGCATAATTAATATTATTCAGAACACTGTCTTTAGAAATATAAATGTATTCAGGCTTGAAAACCGGTTTTGTTATCTTAATAGTGTTAAGCAGGGCAACTAGTAGCGTATCGCTTATGTTTTTTACAAATATGCGCTTGTCTGTATTTAGCGGATTAACCAGGTCGGAGGCTTTTTCTACTTTTTTAAAGTAGATGCCCTCGTATTTTTGCTTTGTTTGATAACATTTCCAGCTGCCATTTTCAGGGACAATTTCAAAAGTGGTTAAACGACTGGCACCTAACCCCCAGCTTGCATCAATCAGATTTATTTTTCGAATATCCTTTAAATTAACTACGGGCTGTGCTGTAACCAAATTGGCAGATAGTACAATGAAAAAGACTGTAAAGAAAAAGAGGTGTGGCTTAATAAGTGGCATAGTATAAACTAATTCTGGGCAGATTTGTCAAAAAAGGTGGTTTCTACAAAACAATTTTTTTTATCAGCAGTAATTTGAACTTTTATAGTTTCCTTAGCATCAATCCAAACGTTATCCTTTATCTTTTTATATAAATCTTCGGTCATATGCTGAACTACGTCGGGCATATATTCTAAGGGCATAACACTTACCGATTTATAGCAAATATTATCCTTGTAGCTAAAAATAGTTTGCATGGTTTGTGCGAAAACCAGTGTATCGCAATTATCTCCTGCTAAAAGCTTAAAACTGGGGTTCGACTGTATTATTTTTCGTATTCCATCTTTTGATTTCCCGATGGTAGTCTGGGCCTGCAGAAACAAAGGCCCGGAGATCGCAATTAAAAGAATTATTAATTTTTTCATCCTGATATTTTAAAGATAAAGCCACTTGTTAGGTGGCTTCAATTTATGAATAAGTTTTTGGATTCTTGCAGAATCTCTCGCAGAGAACCTGCGGAAACAGGAAATTTTGTTACCCAAAGCTTATTGCGCAATAGCTACGACACTTTGCTGTAGCGGGGATTACAAATTAATTGGAACTAACTTAATTGCGATAAGAGCCTCCCCATCACTTAAATGCTGTTCTGAAACCTCAACACAACTTTCTGATGGAAATTCCCACCTTTCATCAGATGAGTCATATTGGTCCATTCCTGAAAGTTTATAAATATTTCTGCTTATTTCTTTGGCAGAAACTGGCCTATAAACATTAACTCCCTCATCCAATAATTTTACATATATTATTTTTTCCATATTAATTAATATTTAAAGCCAGATCATCAGACATTAATTATTTCACATGTAGCATAATCTAGAACTATCGTTTCTGCAGAGTCTCTCATAGAAGATTCCTGCCGGAACGGAATTATCCATTACTCGTCCTCCCTTTAATCCATAAAATCCCTTAATCCCGGTTTATTCCAGCAACAACGCATCCTCATCATCTGTAAGGCTTAGCTGTATCACATCGCTTCCGGCTATGCCTTCAATCGAGCCCTGAATATGGGCTGCATTCAGCAATACTTTTTCCAGTTGTTTTTCGCGGGCTTTCCACAGTTTTTCCATGGCGTCGCGTTCCCTTTGTATGCTCATGCGCATACTCATAAATCCTTCGCGGATGGCTTTCCATTGTTCGCTGAATTCACTGCTGATCAGGTAATCATATAGTAAATGCATTTTATCGCCCTTGTTATCCTGAGATTTGGCAAGGTTACTGAGCTTCAATATACCATCCCTTAAAATATAAGCAACAGCCTTTACCTCATCGAAGGAGCAGATCCATACACCATCTTTTTCGCCAAAACAATCCATGCCTTTCGGGTAACACTGGCTCACAATAACCGCCACATCAACACCTATGCCGCGCATGTCTTTTTTTAGCTTTTCAATCCAGTCGGTGCCGAAATCTTTAGTGCGTTTGCTTTCATAAATTATGCGGCCACATTCCTGCCCAAACTGGTTGCGTACAGTTTGCACACAATCGGCCCCGCGCACGCCCTTGCCAACTTCACTTATCAGATCAAAAGGAAAATGCGTACGCAACAGATCCTCCAGGATCAATTCCTGTGCTTCGCCTTGTAATTGCATAGAGCCTTGTTCGGCTTTGCGCTTCATTTCATCGGTCAGCTTTTTCTGATCGTCCAGCTTTTTTTCAAGCTCTTTAACTTTTAGCTGGTAGTCGGTATCTTTCAGGTTGAATTTTTCAGCCTCCTGCTTGCGGATCTGCTCGGTTAGTTCATTGCGCTGTTCCTGTAGCTTGCGTTGCAGGGCAAGTTCAAGCTCCTGCTCCTTTTCTGCCAAGGCCTTTTCTTTCTGCAAAAAGTCCAGTTCTTTCTGGCGACTTAGCTTTAATTTTTCGTCTTTTTCAACAACGCTGTTTTGCAGCAGCAGCATCTGATTCTCAAAATCTGTAGCTATCGATTTACGCAGACTCTGTTCAACGTTGAGTTGCAACTGTTTTTTTTCATCAGCAAGGCGTTGTTCAAACTGCTGTGCCTGCAGCTTTTCCTTTACGGTAAAATCGTTTTCCTTTTTGCGGTATTCTTCCTCTTTTTGCTGCGTGTACTCCTGCATCTTCACCCGAAGCTCTTTTTTATATTCTTCGGCCATCACTTCTTCTATCGGGAACCCAAACCCGCAGCTCGGGCATTTAACTTCTGTAGCCATATCTTAAAATAGAGTTTAAAGATAGGCATAACCACTGATTTTTGGCGATCAAATGATTTATTAGAGAGTAGATGAGTTTATTAAAGCGTAAGGAAATATACACACCATGAAATACCTCAATTAATTAAAAATATCCCATTTGTCATCCTGAACGAAGTGAAGGATCTTATAAAATTGACAAGTCGCCACTATACTTATCCGCGTTTTGCAGAATGTAGAAGATCCTTCACTTCGTTTAGGATGACAAAATGAGGCACCATAAATGCCGGATTGATTAAAAAATAAAAAAACGGCTTAGGACTAAAGACTCAGTACTATTGACCTATATATCCACATAACTTGTCCCCGGTATAAAAGTACCGGCATTATGCAGGGCCAACAGGTCGCGCCAGTTATGACCGAATTTATTTTCAAAATGCGGAGCATCGTAAATACTCGGGGGGAAATCGCCGCCCCATGTCATGCCTTGTGCTTTCATAATGGCAACCACCTTCATCCAGTTTGGCCCTACTATATAATCGTTCTTGCCGTTGGTCACCATGGCAAAATCAAAAGCGAGGCCGTAGTTATGATAGCTTTGCCCGGCTGCTGCATTGGTTACAATTTGTCCTGGTGCGGTGCGGCCTTGTGCGTAAAGTGCATCACTTTCAGCAAAGGTTCGTAATCCCTGTATTACGATTATCTGCACATTGGCAGGCATGGCGGCTTGTGCTTCTGTCCATGCATCAATAGCTGTCTGGCGTAATTTGGGATGCAATGTGTTTAAGTTGTTTAATGACCTGTTATCCATATCAAGTGATTTTATAGGTTTATGATTTTGGTTGAAATATGTTTATTGCGTAAAATATCTTAGTTTATGTGAGGCTGGTTCCCTTCTCGAGAAGGGCGAGGGGTGTGTTATTCCTCACACAATAAATAGTACACCAACAGCTTAACTCACGCCCTCTGCATAGGGCTTACACCTGCCCAGCCAACTGCTTAGCCATTGTGCATCAGCTGGCGTAAGGTTTACCCGTTCGTAATAATTAGCTACCCTTATACCATTAAATGCTGTAACATATAAGTCGGGCGGTAATGAATTAATACATCCAAGCGTTAAAGGGCCAACCTGCCCGTCAACAGTTACTGCGTGTTGCTTTACGACATTGCAAGCCATTTGTGCAGCTTTTGAAGCAGTGATGATACAAGGATTTACCGAACAATCGAACAAGGCATTAGCCACCTGCTGGTCGTTAATAGTTGTTAAGCCCAATGGATTCCAGTAATCAGCCTCATAAAACTGTTGTACATTAGCCTGCAGTGACTGGTTAGCAGCAAATAAGCCATTAAGAGTTGATACACTTGCCCCAGGATTTGCGGCATTAATCTGGTCAATTATGGGCCAGCCGCTCCATGATGGGTTTTGCGAACGGTCTACACCCATATAGGTTTCTGCTTCACCTTCGCCGGGATTATATCCTCCCTCGGTTTGCATGGTTATATTAAATGCGGTTAAAAAATCGGCCATCTGATTTAGGTTTTATGGTGAAATAAAGAAATTGTGATCAATAGTTTGCTTAAACTTTTCAGGATATTATTATGGTACAAAGCACTGTCAATGCACGCATTACAATAAGGATTTAAGCTACCTTAAAGTTAGGATATAATTAACTTGATTACAAATGTTTAAGTGTTTTTTTAAGTCCGGAGCCCTGAGGTAATCTAAAACCTTGTCATTAGGTTACTTAAATTTTGTTTAAATTTTTATGCTGTTGGTTTTCTTTGTCAATTTGTATGCATAGTTTTAAAACATGTTTGAACAGTTTATAAATTTCTTAAAGTTATTTAAGGATATCCCCGATGCGGATATTGCCATTATTGAGCACGAACTGATTTACAAAAAAATTAAGGAAGGCGAAGTCCTTTTCCGTGAAGGTAATATCTGTAAAGAGATGTATTTTATTTGTAAAGGCGTTTTGCGTGTTGTTTCGCAAAACGAAAAGGGCAACCATGTTACCCATTTCTTTCTGAAAGAAAACCAGTTTTGCTGCATCCTGAACAGCTTCAACAATAACCTTCATGGCAACGAAGGCATAGAAACAGCCTGCGATGCTGAACTGATCATCATAAAAAAACAAAAACTATTAATCCTCTTCGAAAAGCTGCCGTATCTTAAGCCATTGATAAATGGTATCCAACTCCAGTCTCTTGTTGATAAAATACAGATCAAAAATGCATACCAGGGCGAGGATGCGGCAATGCGCTATCGTAATTTTCTGATCCGCCAGCCCGATATTGCACTCCGCGTATCATTAAGCGATATTGCATCTTATCTTGGTATCACACAGCAATCGTTAAGCCGCATCCGCAAAAATATGCGCTAACGCTTTTTACCATTTGGTAAATGCCGGGCGGTGAACTAACCGGAACTTTGTCTTGATAAAAAATTAAGACAATGAAAGACACAGTAAATACCGCCCAGGGCTTACAGGGCAAACGTATCGTATTATTAGGCGGCACATCAGGTTTCGGTAGGGCTACAGCAATTGCAGCCGCACAGGAAGGAGCGGAAATAATTGTAGTATCGAGCCAGCAAAAAAGGATTGATGAAGCGCTGGCCAACCTACCGGCTGGCAGCAAAGGATACGCCGCAAATCTTGCCGATGAACAACAGGTTGAAGAATTATTTAAAACCATCGGCGAATTTGACCACCTGGTTTTTACCGCAGGCGAAACATTGCAGCTGGCTGAATTGCCTGCTTTAAAGATGGACGAAGCCCGGCAGTTTTTTAACCTGCGCTTTTGGGGGGCACTAATGGCTGCAAAATACGGCAGTCCGTTTATACGCCAAGGCGGATCAATTACATTAACCAATGGCATAGTAGGCTTGCGCCCATGGAAAGGATGGGTAGTAGCGGCAGGAGTAACAGGAGCAGTTGAGGCTCTTACACGTGCACTTGCGGTTGACCTTGCGCCCATCCGCGTAAATGCAGTTTGCGCCGGAATGGTGAGGACTGATCTTTGGAGCAATATCCCTGAAGCCGATAGGGAGGCCATGTTTAACGATGTAGGCAGCAAGTTATTAACCGGAAAAATTGGCGAGCCTGAAGATATTGCCCAGGCCTTTTTGTACCTGATGCGCGGTAATTTCAGCACAGGTCAGGTTGTTGTAGTCGACGGCGGCGGGGTG
The DNA here is from genome assembly GCA_013286325.1 of Bacteroidota bacterium. GTDB lineage: Bacteria > Bacteroidota > Bacteroidia > Sphingobacteriales > Sphingobacteriaceae > Mucilaginibacter. The sequence goes on from JABDFZ010000009.1 coordinate 26,553, forward strand.
CTGGTTTAAATATAACCACCTTTGTTAGTCAGCGTTTATATCCTGAGCACATTATAAAAGGTTTTTAAATAATTACCGGGCATCTCAAAAAACTCATATATTTATAAATATGCTTTAGTTTTTGAGATGCCTTATCCATTTTCTGATTTATTTTTATAACAGCATCTTGTATCCTTTAGCTAATAAAGGAGCATGCACTTTGCAATACATGCAGCTTAATTACCGGGGCGTGGTTACGGTAAATAGTACCAATCTTATATATCTATTTTTATGAAGAAATTTGAAAAACTCAGCAAATCTGAAATGAAAAACGTTAAAGGTGGACAATTTTCCCCGCCAAATTGTACAGTAGGTTCAGCCTGTTATGATGTTAGAGGATCTCGGGGCGCGTGTGCCGCTAATGAGTGGGTAGGTCAGCCTTGCAAGTGTATTGTAGGCGGTTTATGGTCTGGTTCTTATTGTCAGAGCGGAAATATCTAAGCAATTAATAAGGTTGAAGGTTATTTCAGCTTTAGATCAATTATTTAATAAAATTATGAGGTTGTCTAAAAAGACAGCCTCTATTTGTTTCGGCTAATCCATTCATAAATTAAAAAATACTTAAAAAGAATTTTAGAGGATTAAACTAAAACTATATCTTTAGTTTTCAAATCACCCCAATGAAAACACTCAGTATAGTTATCTTCTCCTGCATTCTTCTCAGTACAAAGCTTTCAGCCCAAACCGTGAAGCATGATACTATCCTTATCCAAAAAATAGATTCCATGTTTAAGGACGATCAGTTTTGGCGCAAGGAATATATGAAACTTGATAAAAAGGAATCAAAATACGACCAGGAAACAATAGAAAGGAAATGTGCGGAAACCGACAGCATAAACGAGGCTAAAGCAAAAGCTATTATCAATAACTATGGCTACCCGGGGTATAACCTGGTAGGAGAGTGGTCTAACGATTTTTGGGCTATTGTGCAGCATTGTGATGATGATATTCCATTTCAGGAACAGGTTTTAGCTTTAATGAAAAAAGAACTTGTAAGGAATAACGCCAGTAAAGAAAATTATGCGTATCTGCTCGACAGGGTTTTGGTTGGCAAACACCAAAAACAGATTTACGGTACCCAGGTACGTGTTGACCCTAAAACACATAAAGCAACTCCTTTGCCATTAAAATACCCAAAGTCGGTTAATAAGTTACGTAAGCAGGTGGGTATGCAGCCATTAGAAGTATACCTTAAAAGCTTTGAATAATATCGACCCTGAAATTCGACTATCCACCATTCGGCTTATCACCTGATAAATGGTTTTGTGCTATGGGTTCCCTCTTGAGAGTAATAGTCTATTATTGGACAGATAGGCTTTTAATTCCTTCCCTGGGGAGGGGTGCGGTTGCCTGTGAAGTGGTAAGGAGGGGTTTATGCGCTATAACAAACCTCTCCCTTCCCCTCCCAGGGGAGGGAATCGCACAAGCCCCTGCACCTAAATCTTAAAGATGTCTTTTCATCGGCTATTACTCTTTTGAGAGGGGCAGGTTGTGTTTATGAGCAATTAAACACACCCCGCCACTACACCATTCTGCGGCTTACCCCTCTCAATAAGGGAATACAAAAACCAAATGGTCATTAAATTTCTTTTAATAGTTAAGTGTTAACCGGGGATTATTGCTGGTAGCTTCCCGGCTGCCAAACTGAACATCATTTGTGGAACCAAACGCTCCCTTGTTTATCAATAAAAAAGAAACCAAATGATCTGGTTTTTGCAGCTGGGCGTTAATGGCAGCAGTTACATTCAAAGTATATCTTCCGATACCTCCAACTTGAATGGTACCAACATAGGTTGTATCCGTTGGTGCATTATTCCAGGTCATGGTAGTTTCACCCCAGTTTTCGGTGTTAGTTTTATATACCGTTATAATCCGCGTTGGATCCGTATTTTCCGCAGAGACATATAATGTAAGTACTGCGCTTTGTACCTGGGAAGCTGTGACGCTGGAAAAATCAAATTTGCCATAAGCTCTTCTTGCGTAGGAGGCCGCGTCTGATTTTACCACCAGGGTTGTCGTTGTTCCATAATTGGTGTTAGCGTATGATCCGTCACGAACATAAGTATCTGCTGTCGGGGCAAATCCGATTGAAGTGTATGTTTGCTGATGCTGGGAAGCGCCAATATCCGGACTCCCGCCGGGAAGTGTATTTTGGAAGTAATCATAACCGCCGTTGCTGGCTATTGCAACGCCGGCATTTAAACAGGGCGATGTAGTGATTAAATTATATGCTGATGCTGAACTAAGCCCTGCAGCGTGCGCCCCCGCGTTAACAAAACCCGGGTTAATAATAATATTTCCCGAAACTGTACCCGCCGGGCCATTTGTTGCTGTAAGTGAAGCCGGGTAAAAACAATTGTTTTGAAAAACAGCGGATGAAGAAATTGGCCTGTCAGAAAAACTCGGGACTGATCCGGCAGCATAAAATATATTATTGCTGAACATGCTATTGAAAGAAAAGCTGCTACTGGTATTGGTATATTCAAATATTCGTGTAAACGTACCACTGGTATAAAATGTGTTATTGTATATCTTATTTGTGGTAGAGTTTGAAGTGTAATTGAAAAATTTAGATCCTCCGCTTGACGAATTGGCATCATTTACACTCATATTATACCTTACTATAATGTTAGAGGCGTCGGGCATAAACAACATAAAACCCCTGGCATTATCATGCGTATAGTTATATTCAAAAATATCACCATTGGTATTCTCGTCTGCATCAAATGGTTCGCCATCATAAATCCCGCCGCCTGTAATACCGGAAATTTCATTATGCGCAATAATGGTCCCTGTACTATTCCAGGTCCAGCATCCTGCAAAATTAGCCGCATCGCTCTTGCAAACATTTTTTAGCACGTTGTTGGTGATTTTAGAGTTTGTAACGCCATGCAGAACAATGCCATCGCCGGCAATATTTTCAATCAGGTTACTATCAAACACTACATTATTGGCTTGTGCCGGATCAGGAGAACTTGTTCTTATGCCTTCCATGTCACAATCTGCAACATGGCATTTCGTAACTAATATATTATTGATAAGGCCGGTAAAGATAATCCCGCCTGTTCCTTTGTTGTAATTTGCAGTTCCAACACCGGTTGAATTCACATTATGTATATAACAGTTTTGAATAGTAATGTCGCTGGTAGCTGCCGTATTGGAATTGTTTACCCGGATCCCTGTTACAGCATAATTCAAACCAGATGCAACAGTATTGGTAATTTCCAGGTTGTTTATTTGCCAGTATGATTGATTGTTAAGTGCAACTGTAACCGAACCATTGGTTAACCCTCCGCCATTGATGATGGGGTTACTCCCGGTTCCATACATGTCTATTACAATTGGCGACCCTGAGCTCCCTGATCCTTGAGGAGCCAGATTCCCGGACCACACGCCTCCGGCCTTAAACAAAATCTGATCGCCGGGCGAAAATGTTGTAGCACTTACCTTTGCAATTGTTTGCCAGGGTGTTGTTGAACTTAGCCCGTTATTACTGTCACTCCCGGAAGGATCTACATAATAAATGTTCCCGCTTAACGCAGATAATGACTTATGTGATTTACCAGCCAGAGCAGCATGGGGATTAGATTTTTGCAGCATACCTTTGCTGCATGATACCAATAAGTTAATAGCTAAAACCGGCACCAGTAGTAGTACTTTTTTCATTTTTAATTGGTTTAAGTAAATAATTGGTTAAAAAGATCAATGCACGTAAACAGAAGTTTACCTGTTGATTGATATCAAATGACGGGATTTGAAAAATACTACCAGGGGTAAATTTCTAACTAAATAGGGGGACATTTCTAAATATTTATCATTAGTAAAATCCGCTTTCGCAGTCACCTCAAAACTTTATATGCCAACAATCACTACCCCTTAAACTAAATTTCACTTTTTCATACAACAAATCATTTTTATATTAAATTTGAAACGCGGTTCGTGAGAAAAATTCCGGACAGCCCGATTATATTCCTGGTAAAACCTGATATGAAAAAAACTTTATTTTTTATGGCCTGCTGCCTGTTAACGGCATTGGCCTCATCGGCGCAAATTCCTGCCCTGGAGCGCGTAGAACCCATGTTTTGGTGGGTTGGTATGCATAATCCCGACCTGCAACTGATCGTTCACGGCGACCATATTGCATCCCGGAAAGTGGAGCTAAACTACCCGGGTGTGAAGCTGGTTGCGGTGCACAAAGTTGAAAATCCTAATTATTTATTCATCGATTTACGCATTTTTTCAGGTACAGTACCGGGAACGTTCCCGATAAAATTTATCAAAGCAGGGGAAAAGCCCTTAACATACAGTTATGCCCTCAAAGCACGCGACCATTCTGCAGGTCGTGCACAAGGGGTAACCAACAAAGATTTGATCTACCTCATTATGCCCGACCGTTTCTCGAATGGAGACCCGGCAAACGACTCATTCACCAATTTGCGCGAGCAGGGGATTCACCGCGATTCTATGTTCAGCCGCCACGGTGGCGATCTGCAGGGGGTGATGAACCACCTGGATTACCTTAAAGACCTTGGTGTAACAGCCATTTGGCTAACACCCGAAATTGAGAATGATGAACCCCGGGCTTCTTACCACGGCTATGCGGTAACTGATTATTATAAGGTGGACCCCCGGTATGGTACTAATGAGCTTTACAAAAAGTTTGTCGAAAAATGCCACAGCATGGGTTTAAAGGTGGTAAAGGACCTGGTGCATAACCATGCCGGTACCGAAGGCTATACCATTTTGGATATGCCTATGAAAAGTTGGGTACACCAATGGCCAAAATATACCCGGTCGAACTTTAAATATGAGGCAGTGATGGACCCTCACGGCTCAGCAGCCGATCGTAAATTAATGCTTGATGGTTGGTTCGATCACCGTATGGCCGACATGAATCAAAATAACCTTTATGTACAGAAATTTTTAACCCAAAACCATATCTGGTGGATTGAGTACGCAGGAGTAGACGGCTTAAGGCTTGATACTTATCCTTACAACGATCCCGAATATATGGCCAAATGGGCAGTTGATGTTAAGAACGAATTCCCGCATTTATCCATATTTGGCGAAGTGCTCACGCCTTCAGTGGTGACCCAGGCCTATTTTACACAAGGCAACACCGTAAACCGCGGGCTCGATACACATTTGCCAGGCATAACTGATGGCGCAGTAAAAGAAGCAATTTACGAAGCTTTAAATGGCAAGGATGGCTGGGACAACGGTGTTACACATTTGTATGACGTACTGGCGCAGGATTTTTTATACCAGGATGTCAGCCGGAATGTAGTGTTCCTGGATAACCACGATATGAGCCGCATGCTATCAATGGTTGACGAGGACATTACTAAATATAAATCGGCAATGGCTATGATGATGACGCTTCGTGGTGTGCCGCAAATGTATTATGGCGATGAGATATTGATGAAGAATTATTCAAATCCTGATGGCCTGGTTCGTGAGGATTTCCCCGGCGGATGGAGCGGCGACAAAGCCAACAAATTTACTGCTGACGGACGCACCGATAAAGAAAACGATGCTTTTAACTATGTGCGCAAACTGGCCAATTACCGCAAAAATACAGCAGTTTTGCAAACCGGGAAAATGATGCAATACCTGCCTCAAAAAGGCATATATGTTTATTTCAGGTACGATGATAAAAAAACGGTAATGGTGGTTTACAATGGGGATGATAAAGAGCAAACTACAAAAACCGACAGGTATAGCGAAAGAATAAAAGCTGCCAAAACTGCAAAAAATGTGATTACCGGAGAAACAGTAGACCTGTCGAAATTAACTGTTCCAGCAAAATCAACGTTGATTTTGGAGTTAATAGGCAGTTAGGAACTGGTTATTAATAACCGGTTTATTTAGGATTTAATAATTGAAGTGTGTTTTTAGACAGGTTATTTAGGGAATTGATAAAAATGGCTACCATAAGGTAAACCGTAACTTACTAATCTCTAATTAATTAAATTTGCAAACAAATAAAATGAGTAATATTAAGGCTTGTATTTTTGATCTGGATGGGGTAATAGTGGACACGGCGGTTTATCATTATAAGGCCTGGAAACGTTTAGCTAACGAGCTGGGGTTCGACTTTACAGAACACGATAACGAACAGCTAAAAGGCGTAAGCCGCATGCGCTCGCTCGAAATAATATTGGAGTTAGGCGGTGTTACTAAAACCGAAGCGGAGCAGCAGGAACTGGCAGCCCGTAAAAATGACTGGTATGTAGAAATGATCAGTCACATGACGCCCGGCGAAATATTGCCCGGGGCAAAAGAATTTTTGGAAACCTGCAGGGCAGCCGGTATAAAAACCGCGTTAGGCTCGGCAAGCAAAAATTCATCTACCATATTGAACAAAATTAATATGGCTTACCTGTTCGACGCAATTATCGACGGCAACCACGTAAGCAAAGCAAAACCTGATCCTGAAGTATTTTTAAAAGGGGCGGAAGCCTTAAATGTTGCCCCTGCTGATTGCGTGGTATTTGAAGATGCTATTGCCGGGGTTGAAGCAGCCATAAACGGCGGCATGAAGGTAGTTGGCATAGGTTCGCCGGATGTGCTTGGCAAAGCCAATCTGGTAGTAAGTGGCCTTGATAAAATGAGTTTGGAAAAATTGAATAGTTTATAAAATCATGTCAACTGCGGGTGCCCCCTGCAATGGCAGCGAATAAGAACTGAAATACATTATTACAACAGAGAATGAAGGATTACATTGAAGTTGATGAGTGGAAGATTATAGAACAAGGATTTAACCCGCATCATAATAAAGTATCTGAAAGTATTTTTAGCCTTGGGAATGGCCGCATGGGCCAGCGGGCAAACTTTGAAGAAGCGTACAGCGGCGAAACCTTGCAGGGCAATTACATTGCCGGGGTTTATTATCCCGACAAAACCCGTGTAGGCTGGTGGAAAAACGGCTATCCCGAATACTTTGCCAAGGTAATTAATGCCGCCAATTGGGTTGGGATTGATATTTTGATTGATGGCGAGCAGCTCGATCTTGCAAAATGCGAGGTATTGAAATTCAGGCGGGAACTGAACATGAAGGATGGATACCTCAAAAGAAATTTCACTGCAAAAACCAGCAACGGTAAAATAGTTGAGGTTGAAGCCATCCGCTTTTGCAGCATTGTGGAAGATGAATCGGGAGCTATTAAATATACCATTACCCCCGTAAACTTTAGCGGAACATTAACCATTACGCCGTTTATTGATGGCGATGTGATCAATAAAGATTCCAATTATGATGAGAAATTTTGGGATGAAGTAAAAAAAGAAAGCTGGCCTGATGGCGGTTTCGTGCAGATGCGCACAAAGAAAACCGGTTTTGAGGTAGCAACTGGTATGCTGGTTAGCCTTTTACAGGATGATGTGGCTATCAACCCCGAAATACATTATACAACCCAGGAAAAATACATAGCCGCCAAAGTTGGAATGCAGGCTAAAGAGGGGCAAAGCACAACTATTATAAAATACGCAGCCAACCTTTCTTCTCAAAATCACCAGGTTGCCGATCTGGAAGCACGGTTAAAGACCACCTTAGCACGTATCAGCGGCAAAGGATTTGAAAACCTTTTACGCGAACACGCAAATGCCTGGGCACGTAAATGGAAACACAATGACATCATCATTGAAGGCGATGCCTCAGCACAACAGGCCATCCGTTTTAATATTTTCCAGCTAAATCAAACTTATACCGGCGAGGACGATCGTTTAAACATCGGCCCAAAAGGGTTTACCGGCGAAAAATACGGCGGCTCAACCTATTGGGATACCGAAGCCTATTGTGTGCCTTTTTATCTTTCAACAGCCGATCAAAAAGTTACCCGCAACCTGTTGCTCTATCGCTATAAACAGTTAGGAAAAGCTATCGACAATGCAAAGTTGCTCGGCTTTAATAATGGTGCAGCTTTATATCCAATGGTTACCATGGATGGCACTGAATGTCATAACGAGTGGGAGATCACATTCGAGGAGATTCACCGTAACGGAGCTATAGCTTACGCCATTTTTAATTATGTACGTTACACTGCGGATGAAGCCTACCTGGCTGATTACGGTTTGGAGGTATTGATTGCCATTGCCCGTTTCTGGTCGCAAAGGGTTAATTGGTCTGCCGATAAACAGCAATACGTAATGCTGGGGGTAACCGGGCCAAACGAATACGAAAACAATATTAATAACAATTGGTACACCAGCAAACTGGCTACCTGGTGCATGGAATACACAATGGAGGTTACTGCAAAAGTAAAAGCAGCTGACCCATTGAAGTATACCGCATTGGTGAATAAGATAAATTACAACGAAGAAGAGGAAACCACAAAGTTTAAGGACGTCATTAAAAAGATGTACTACCCTTATGACGAAAAACAGCAGGTGTTTTTACAGCAGGACGGCTACCTTGATAAAGAACAGATATTAGTTAAAGACCTGCCTGCTGCAGACCGACCTATAAACCAAAAATGGAGCTGGGACCGGATCTTACGCTCATGCTATATAAAGCAAGCCGACGTTTTGCAGGGGATTTACTTTTTTGAAGATCATTACGACCTGGAAACCATCCGCCGCAATTTTGATTTTTATGAGCCGCGTACGGTACATGAATCCTCTCTGTCTCCCTGTGTGCATGCTATTTTAGCTGCCAAGTTGGGTGATGAGGCTCGCGCATACGAATTCTATCTCCGCACTGCCCGCTTAGACCTCGACGATTATAACAACGATACCGAAGATGGCTGCCACATTACATCTATGGCAGGTACATGGATGGCAGTTGTTGAAGGTTTTGGCGGCATGCGCGTTCGCGATGGTAAACTGTCATTTCAGCCGTTCCTTCCGGACAAATGGAAATCGTTCTCTTTCCACATAGGTTTCCGTGGCTCTCTGCTTAACGTTAAGGTAAGCAAGGATGGTGTGCAGATAAAGAACCTTTCGGGTAACGAAACAACGGTTTTAGTTTATGATAAAGCACAGTTGGTAAAGCCAAATGATGAGTTGCTGGTTGAAGCATAAATATAATTAGCAGGATGTTGAATGTAAAGTGGGGAAGGTTTGTATGTTTTATTTTGGTATCATTGGTACCATTAATAGCATTCCCCCAAATAAAACATCAGGCAAAAAAACAAAAAATGGAACAGCCTTCAACCGATCATAAACTTATTATATACCAGTTGTTGCCCCGTTTATTTGGTAACACTAAAACGGTAAACAAACTTAATGGCTCCATTGAAGAAAATGGTGTTGGCAAGTTTAACGATATCAGCGATAAAGCCCTGCAGGAAATAAAAAACATGGGTTTTACCCATGTTTGGTTCACAGGTGTTATCGAGCATGCTACCATGACTGGTTATTCAGCGGTTGGCATAAAAACCGATGATCCTGATATTGTAAAAGGTCGCGCCGGTTCTCCCTATGCTATAAAAGATTATTACGACATTGACCCCGACCTCGCCGTTGATGTAAAAAGTCGCATGGGCGAATATGAAACCCTCATAAAACGTACACATGCCAATAGCTTAAAGGTTATTATGGATTGTGTGCCGAACCATGTTGCCCGCACCTATGGCTCGGATGTAAAACCCTCAGGGGTGAGGGACTTTGGGCAGGATGATGATACCACAAAAGCATTTAGCCCCAAAAATGATTTTTACTACATACCGGGGCAGCATTTTACTGTTCCCCAAGGTTATAATCCTGGCGGCGATGAGTTTAAAAGCTCATTGAAAGACGGCAAATTTGATGAATACCCTGCCAAAGCTACGGGGAACGACGTATTCAGCTCATCACCATCAATAAACGACTGGTTCGAAACCATGAAATTAAACTACGGTGTGGATTATCAAAACAACCGCACGCCGCATTTTGATCCTATACCGCCGCTATGGAATAAGATGTACGACATTTTGCATTTCTGGGCCGAAAAAGGAGTAGATGGTTTCAGGTGCGATATGGTAGAGATGGTGCCAATGGAGTTTTGGGGTTGGGTGATTCCACGCTTAAAAGCAGAACACGCCGGATTGGTATTTATTGGCGAAGCCTATAACAAACAACAATACAACAATTATATTTTTAACGGAAAGTTTGATTACCTGTACGACAAAGCAGGCTTGTACGATGCTATAAGGCACCTTACCTGCAACGAACCCAAAGCTACAACCTGGGACATTAACAGCGTTTGGCATAATGACAGCAATGGTATTGATGAACACATGCTCCGTTTTATGGAAAACCATGACGAGCAGCGCATCGCCTCGCGTAATTTTGCCGGAAACGCATGGTATGCCGTACCGGGGATGATTGTTACCGCCACCTTGTCTACCGGGCCGGTAATGGTTTATTTCGGTCAGGAAGTTGGCGAGCCCGGCGCAGGTCAAGAAGGTTTTGGCGGAGACGATGGCCGTACAAGTATATTTGATTACTGGGGCGTACCCGAACATCAGAAATGGCTGAATTACGGCAAATTTGATGGCGGACAATTATCGGCAGAACAAAAAGGTTTGCGTAATTTTTACAGCAGCTTATTAAACACGGTACATAATAGCGAGGCCTTAAAGTCGGGTAAGTTTTACGAGCTGATGATTGCCAACGAACATCAGAGCGGCTTTAATACCCGGTTGTATATTTTCCTTCGCTATACCGATAAACAGCGTATATTAGTAATAACCAATTTTAACCGCAGCGAGCAAACCATACAGGTCAGTCTGCCCCATGACCTGTTATACCAATTAAATTTAAGCGGAAAAGTGGAGTTTAAGGATTTGTTGAGCGAAACTAAATTTAATACAGGCGATATTGCATCAGGGGTAAGCATAACGCTTCCTGCGATGGGCGGGATGTTATTGGAATTCTAATTCCGACCGACTAATAAACTATTGAACCAATTATAATTATGGCAGCACGCGGTATTCTTCAGAAGCCAAAGATGAGTTTTTGGCAGATCTTTCACATGAGCTTTGGCTTTTTGGGCATTCAGTTTGGTTTTGCCCTTCAAACAGGGAATGCCAGCCGTATTCTGCAAACATTTGGTGCCGATGTGGAACACCTGTCATGGTTCTGGCTGGCGGCACCTATTACTGGGATGATCGTACAGCCGATTATCGGACATTACAGCGACCGTACCTGGAACCGCCTTGGCCGCAGGAGGCCATACTTTTTAACCGGGGCAATATTATCAGGACTTGCCTTATTTTTTATGCCGAATTCGTCTATGCTGGCAGCTGTTATTCCGCCAATTGTGGTTGGCGCAGGTATGCTGATGATAATGGATGCATCTTTTAATGTAGCTATGGAACCATTCAGAGCTTTGGTTGCTGATAACCTTCCTGATAGTCAGCATGATGCGGGTTTTTCCATGCAAACCTGTTTGATAGGGGTTGGTGCAGTTATTGGCTCATGGCTGCCTTATGTGTTTGCCAACTGGCTGGGCATTGCCAAGACTGCTGCGCCGGGGCATGTGCCAAATAACCTTTTATTCTCCTTTTATGCAGGTGGTATAGTTTTAATAGCCAGTATTTTATGGACAGTTTTTAAAACTAAGGAATACCCACCTGAGGAATATGCCAAATTTCACGAAAAGGATATTAAAGTTGAAGAAAAGAAAAGCGGCATTGCAGAGATCTTTAGCGATTTGGCCAATATGCCAAAAGCTATGAAACAATTGGGCTTGGTCCAGTTTTTTTCATGGTTCGCTCTTTTTTCCATGTGGGTATTTACTACCCCGGCCATTGCGGATCATGTGTATCATTTACCTGCTAATGACACCTCTTCAGTAGCTTATAATAATGCGGGCAATTGGGTAGGGGTATTGTTTGGGATTTATAATGCTGTATCGGCAATTTACGCTTTATTGCTGCCCCGGATCGTGCGCAAATCCAGCCGGAAAAAAACGCATGCTTTTTCATTAACTATGGGTGGCTTAGGTTTGATCTCCATCTTTTTTATCCAGAATGACTATCTGCTGATTTTACCTATGATAGGTATAGGTTTAGCTTGGGGAAGCATTCTTGCTATGCCTTACGCAATCCTCTCAAGCACTATCCCTGCAAAGAAGATTGGTGTTTATATGGGGATATTTAATTTTTTCATTACGTTTCCGCAAATTGTTAATGGTATTATTGGCGGCCCCATAGTGAAATACTTCTATAACGGCCATGCCATTTATGCGTTGGTTATAGCTGGTGTATTTATGTTTTTAGCTGCTTTATCTGTATTAAGAGTTCAGGATGGCAGAGATATCCAGATAATTGAAACTGCGTGATTTTAAGTTTAAAGTAGTTTATATTTCAACTTTTGAATTATGGCTATTAACTTAGGACTAAAAGATCAACAAAAAACTGTATCTGGCACGGTTAATGGTTTTAGAAAAAAACGTATTATTGTATATTGCGTACAACATACACTTTGTACATATTTGTGAAAGAGACTAATAATTTTGAATGGAAGAGAATATACTGAACCAGGAGCTGATAGCTAATAAGTTAATTGAAGAGGAGGAAGAGGAGTTTCATCACCTTAATAACCCGGCTGATGGAATAAAACCGATCATAAAAAAATACCTGGGTGTACCTAATCATGCTGATCAACAGGAAAATAAGTTTTACTTTACTGATGGGGATGCAAAAGTTGAGGTTGTTGTAATTACTGATGAAATAATTCGTGTAAGATTAGCGCCTCATGGCGTTTTCCTGGAAGAGTTCTCATACGCAGTCCCCAAATTGGAGCAAAAAGCCACAGTTTTTGCATTGTACGAGAGCGAAACAGAGTTTCGCGTTTCTACAAGTGTGGTAAATTGCCACATTCGCAAAGAAGATTTTTTCATTTCATTTTCCGATAGCCAGGATCATATTACCAGTGCCGATGCCGTGCCGATGCACTGGGAAGAAAACGTAAAATTTGGTGGCTACTATGTTTATTGTACCAAAACCTGCCATACCGAAGAAAGTTTTTTCGGTTTGGGTGATAAGCCTACCGAGTTTAACCTTCGCGGTAAAAGATTAAAAAACTGGAATACAGACGCCTACTCATTTGCCTGGAACCAGGATCCGCTTTATCGCAGTATCCCTTTTTATATCAGTTTAAATGAAGGGATAGCGCATGGCATCTTCTTCGACAATACTTTTAAAGCACATTTTGATTTTGGAGCAGAAGACCCTACTAAAACAAGTTTTTGGGCAGATGGGGGAGAGCTTCAATATTATTATATCCACGGCCCGCACATGATGGATGTGGTAAAAAGCTATCATTTATTAACAGGTACACACCCAATGCCCCCGCTTTGGGCGCTGGGTTACCACCAATGCCGCTGGAGCTATTATCCGGAAGCAAAAGTTAAAAAAATAGCAAACGGTTTCCGTGAAAATAAGATCCCTTGCGACGGTATCTACCTTGATATTGACTATATGGACGGTTACCGTTGCTTTACCTGGAACCGCAAGTATTTCCCTGATCCTAAAAAAATGATTAAGGAATTAACTGCCGACGGGTTTAAAACGGTAGTGATCATTGACCCTGGTATCCGTGTGGATGATAATTATTCGGTATTTAAGGAGGGGAAAGAAAAACGTTATTTCTGCCGCCGTTGCGATGATTACTTTATGGAGGGCCATGTTTGGCCGGGCCGTTGCCAGTTTCCGGACTTTACCAATCCCGAAGTGCGGGAATGGTGGGGTGGCTTGTTTGATGAACTGGTGCAGTTGGGCGTTGCCGGTGTTTGGAACGATATGAACGAACCTGCCGTATTTGGTGCAGGAACTTTTCCTGATGATGTGCGCCATCAATACGACGGCTTCCGTGGGTCGCACCGCAAGGCGCATAACGTTTATGGTATGCAAATGGTACGCGCTACTTACGAGGGGCTGCGTAAATTAATGAAGAATAAACGCCCTTTCACCATTACGAGGGCAGGCTACTCCGGTGTTCAGCGTTATTCATCTGTTTGGACGGGGGATAATGTAGCATCGTGGGAGCATTTAAAGTTGGGTAACATCCAGTGTCAGCGTTTGTCGGTATCAGGCATTTCATTTTGCGGCACAGACATAGGCGGCTTTAGCGGAGAACCCGATGGCGAACTGTTTACCCGCTGGATCCAGATGGGAACCTTTTCTCCGTTTATGCGAGCGCATTCGGCTGGCGATACCAAAGAGCGCGAGCCATGGAGTTTTGGAGCACCTTTTACTGATATCAACCGTAAATTTATCGAACTGCGTTATCGCTTGCTGCCTTATTTATATTCAACATTTTGGGAGCATCACCGTTATGGCTTCCCGATATTAAGGCCTGTGGTAATGCAGGAGCAGGAAGAGATCAGCAACCATTTCCGTCAGGATGAATACACTTACGGCGATAAGATTTTGATTTGCCCGGTACTCGAACCCGGACAAAAAAGCCGGAAAGTTTATCTGCCTAAAGGTAAATGGTTTAATTTCTGGACCTATGAGCTGGTCGACGGCGGACAGGAAGTAACCGTGCCTACACCATTGGAAACCATCCCTATTTTTGTAAAAGCAGGCTCTGTTATCCCGGAATACCCGGTAATGCAGTATGTTGGCGAAAAAGAAATAGAAGAAGTAAAGCTGAATATCTACTATAGCAACTACGAAGTAAACTCCTTCCTGTTTGAAGACTACGGCGAAACCTTTGCTTATGAGCAGGATATTTACCTGGAGAAAAAATTTGTAGTAAGTGGTAAAAGCACAGTTTTAACCGTTCAGCAATCAATGGAAGGGCTTTATACCCCGCGTTATGAAAGCTACTATTTTAATGTTATTGGTTTGCCGTTTGCACCTTCTAAAATATTAGCCGACGGTAAAGATGTGCCTTACAGCATTGACGAGAACAAATGCGTTGAATTTAAATTCACAAAGAACTTTAAACAGATAGAGATAGTTAAATAGGTGTTAGAGATCGGTGATTAGAGATCAGAGATTTGTTTGGCAGATATGTACATGAGAAAACTTACGAAGTTTTATAAACTTCGTAAGTTTATAGCCAATATTCAACGTGCAATTTTTCAGCTTCACTGGCCGCATAGGGAATTAAAAAACTAATCTCTGATCTCTAGCCTCTAATCACTATATTTGATCAACCAATTACCGACCTTAAATATTTACCCAAACGGCCCTGTGGCCTTTCTGCACTATGGCAAAAAAACAAGATCAAACTGAACCTGCTAAATCTGCGGCAGTAAAAAAAACGGTAAAGCCAAAAGCTAAACCGGCAGCAAAAGAAACTGCCGCGCCAAAGCCAAAAGCTGCAGCAAAGAAAAAAGTGACAGAGATAACCGTTCCGGTTTTGAAGGCTGTTGAACCCTATAGTCGTTTTACCGATTTTGACATTGCTCTTTTTAAGTCGGGTAAGCATTATAAACTTTACGAAAAATTTGGCTCCCATGTTGTCGAATTTCAGGGTATAGTTGGTACCTATTTTGCCGTTTGGGCACCCAATGCGCAGCATGTTACAGTTATAGGCGACTTTAACGGCTGGAACAGAGGCTCGCATTCTTTGTATATCCGCTGGGATGAATCAGGAATATGGGAGGGATTTATTCCTAATGTAGGTGTTGGAGAAACCTATAAATATTATATCAAATCATCTACAGGAGAAGATCTTGAAAAAAGCGACCCCTTTGCCCTGCGCTGGGAAGTTGCGCCTAAAACAGCATCAATAGTTGCCGATACTTTTTATGAATGGAAAGATGGCGACTGGATGGCAACCCGTTATGCACATAATGGGCTAAACAGGCCATATTCGGTTTACGAAATGCACTTAGGCTCATGGGCAAGGAATATAGAAAGTCCCGATGAGTTTTTAACTTACGATAAGCTTGCTGATAAATTGGTGCCGTATATTAAAGAGATGGGCTTTACACATGTAGAGTTTATGCCGATAATGGAGCATCCGTATTACCCAAGCTGGGGCTACCAGATCACCGGGTTTTTTGCTGCATCATCAAGATATGGCACGCCGCAACAGCTGATGTATCTTGTTGAGGAATTACACAAGGCTGGCATAGGCGTTATATTAGATTGGGTACCTTCACATTTCCCCGGGGATATCCACGCCTTGTATAAGTTTGACGGTACGCACTTGTACGAACATGCCGATGCCCGTAAAGGCTTTCATCCTGATTGGAAATCGTACATATTTAACTATGGGCGCAACGAGGTCCGGGCGTTTTTAATAAGCAACGCTATCTTCTGGCTGGACAGATACCATGCAGATGGCCTGCGGGTTGATGCTGTTGCCTCTATGCTTTACCTGGATTACTCGCGCAATTATGGCGAATGGGAAGCCAACATGTATGGCGGTAATGAAAACCTGGAAGCCATATCCTTTTTGAAAGAGTTTAACGAAGCCGTTTACAGCATTTTCCCTGATACACAAACTATTGCCGAAGAATCAACCTCGTTTACCGGGGTTAGCCGCCCTGTTTATACAGGTGGACTGGGCTTTGGCATGAAATGGATGATGGGCTGGATGCACGATTCGATCAAATATTTCTCTACCGACCCTTTATTCCGTAAATATCACCATAACCAGATCACCTTTAGCCTGATCTATGCTTTTACCGAAAACTTTATGCTGCCTTTCTCGCATGATGAAGTGGTATATGGCAAAGGCTCAATGTTACGTAAAATGCCTGGCGATGAATGGCAGCAATTTGCCAATTTACGCCTGCTTTATGGCTATATGTTTACCCATCCCGGTACTAAGTTACTGTTTATGGGCGCCGAATTTGGGCAAGGATCTGAATGGAATTTCCAAAATTCGTTAGATTGGTATCTGCTCGAATATCCGAACCATCAGGGTATAAAAGAAGTTGTTAAAGCCTTAAATCAGCTTTACAAAGATGAACCTGCGCTATATGAAAAAGGTTTTGAAGGAAGCAGTTTTGAATGGGTTGATGGCGGCAATGCCAACGACTCTATACTGATCTATAACCGTAAAGGCCATGATACCGAAAATGACCTGGTAGTTGTTTTGAATATGACACCTATGCCTCACTATAATTTTCGTGTAGGTGTACCGTCAAAGGGTAAATGGGCCGAGATATTTAATACGGATGATAAAAGTTATTGGGGTAGCGGTGTTGCAAACACTTCGCCAATAACCACAGAAACCGTTAACTGGCATGGCCGCGAAAATTCAATTAATATAACCGTACCGCCATTGGCAGCAGTTATATTTAAACGGATTGAAGTAGTGCCGCCGAAGTACGAACTGAAAAAATAATTGTAGCAAAAAGACTGTTAATGAGATACAAAGCACTTGTGAGTCGTGTCTCATTTATATAATTTGAAATTAGCGAACCTTTTATAAACAGGGATCGTAATAGTAGTATTGATTTTATTAAATAATCTTTACCACTATGAATCCTAAATATCGCTCTTTGTATTTGATGATCGGCTTTGCCGGGTTAATATTCCTGGCTTACGATATAATCATGGCTTTTCCTGAAATTAATCCCGGAAGAGTTTTAATGATCGCCCTGCCTGATATGTTGTTCTTTTTCCTGGCGTACAGAACCTACCCTTCTGAACACGGTGTGAAAGACGGTAGAACTGCTTAAAAAAGCAAGACCAGCGGAAACATATTAATAAAGGTGCGGTTTGTAATAATTAAACACAATAGTATGAACCCGAAGTATCTTGTCCTTTATTTAATAGCCGCAACGCTTGCTTTAATAATGGCAGTGTATATTGCAATTACAACCTGGCCGGCACCAAACTATGGCCGTATTGCGTTAAATGTTATTATTTCACTGTTTTTCTATTACCTGGCCTATAAAACCTATCATATTAAAAAGGATCAGGAATTGATGTAAATTGTATGGCCTTATAAAAAGTTCATAATCAAATAACCATTTCATTTAAAAAAGCATCCTATTTGTTGAAAACATTTGTGATGATATTGTCTTGCTTGCATTTTCAGGAAAAGAAATTATCATACATTTAACTCAATGCACAAATTCCGGAAATTTGTAATCATTGGTGTTCTCGCCAGCATATTGTTTGCCTTCTGCGTGATGCAACCTGCAAAAGCGGACGTACCGGTTGTGCTTGCACGTGCGGAAATTCCGTTGAACGGCCCATGGGCGTTTCGGATGGGCAATGATCCCCGGTGGGCCTATCCGCAATTCAACGATAACGATTGGGAGCGTGTCGACCTCACGCCGCCCCCGGGCGCGCATGACGGAGACGTTGGCATTCCCGGCTACGTTCCTGGCTGGACGGCGCGGGGACATAGCGGACGCTGGGGGCATGCGTGGTATCGTCTCCGGGTTCGCTGGAGCGTGCCGACAGGCTCAACGCCAGTGCTTGCCGGGCCAACCCTCGTGGACGGTGCCTATGAGATTTACTGGAATGGCAGGCGGATAGGAGGGATTGGCGACTTTGCTGCAGCGCAGCCACGTATATATGCCGTGCGCCCAAAACTCTTCGAGCTTGGCGAAACAAAGTCGACTGGGGAGGGTGTCCTTGCCATCCACGTCTATCTTCCAAAGGAGCTGGCCGGCGATCCGGAGGCAGGCGGAATTCATGTTGCGCCAATCCTAGCTGAGCAAACGGCAGGGGCTGCCCGCTACCTGGCACAATGGTGGATAACTTTCTGGGGCTATGTTGTCGACCTGGTTGAGCCATTGATGCTACTGGCCCTTGCACTCTTCGCGCTTTCCTTGCGCCGGTTTTCACCAAAAGACTGGTTTTTACTATTGGCAGCTGCCACGGTTACCGCGATCGCAGCTTCGCGGATCAACCAGCCGTTGTTCTATTGGGCCGAAGTAGAAAGTTTGCAAACACTAATTGTCTTACGCTATGCCATTTTTAATCCGTTGGCGATCGTCTTTTGGATTATCGCGTGTTATCGTCTGGGTGGATTTTCTGATCGCAGGGTTGACGCTGCTGCTTGCGTGTTTGGTATTATGGCTGGTATTGCCGCTCTCCCGGGTGTTAACGCTCAGCTCCTTCTATCCATTGCCCGCATATTGTTGTTGCTGTTATTCTGCGGATCGGTCTTTTATGTCGCCCGCAACAGTGGTCAGCGGCTTCTTTCCTTATCAACCATGCTTGTGATGGCGGTGGCATTGTTCCCCTCGGAGCTTTCGGCGATCGGGGTTCCCGGGATCTGGTTCCCCTTTGGAGTGGGTGTTTCGCGCACCCAGTTCGCTTTAGCTCTCGAGATTCCACTGCTTGCCGCGTTCGTGCATTTTCGTACCTCGCCAATGAACGGCAAACCCGGGCCTGCTGCAAACCCAAACCAGAATACTCTTTAAGGTATCTCGAAGGAACAGAAAAGGTCTTATACTAATAGTATAAACCCAAACTTTTTTCAAACAATCAAGCTAAGTAATTGACTAACAGATAGTTACTGGTTGGTTAGCATTGAAAAGTGTAAACCCAATGTAAACCCACTTTTTTGTTATTTGAGTCAATCTCAATCTAAGTATAGGTCGATTTGTGGTTTACATAATACTGGCAATGTTCGCGTTGCTTGTTTTATAAGATAAAATTAATTCATAGCGTTTAGCTTCTATATAATCTATTCCTCAACCATTCCAAATGATTTTTTAGTTGGGTAAATGGTCATGGTTTCTTTGTTTTTTAGCAGTTTTTCCAATTGATTTTGTAAATCCTTGTTGCTTTCGGTAACTTTTAATTTTGACTCATATTCCTCCTCATCTTTATAAAAAGTAATAGAGACAAGCAGGTTTTTATCCTGTATCACAGGCAGGGAAGGGAAATCATTTGGGGTAAGTTCTGTTACCCATAAGCTTGTATTGTTGGCCTTTGGGAAATGTCTTTTATATAGGTTTATCAGTTCATCCAGCTTGCCATCGTTGGCGGTATAATAATCTATTACCACTATGCCTTTATGTTTCGCAAAATCATTGGCATTAATGCCTTTGCTTTCTTCCGTCGGGTTGCCCGAATCATTTAAAGGTTTTAACAGGTAAACGTGGTCGTTATCATCAATCAGTGCATTGGCGCCGGCTTTAAATTTTTTCCAAACCAGGCTTTTACGATAAAACTCCGGCAGGTAAGTGCTCCTTGCAGCCATATCGTCAAATCCTCTTAACCATACAAACCTGTTTTCAACCCCTTTAATCCTGAATTGGCCTAAAACATATCCGCCTAAAATATTTTGCGAGGTAATAAAATGCTTTTCAAAATAGTTGATAAAATCATCGCGTTTACCGGGTTTAAGTATATAGTTGCGTAGTTCCAGTACCTTAATGGTTTGGTTTTCGCTCAACTCAGGGTCTTTTGCTGTATTATCTGCTCTTTCAAAGTACATGTACCAGTTCCATTCCCATGTTTTACCGTTATCTGCCGAAAACGCCTGGCTCCAGATTGGTTTATCCGGGTTTGTTTTGTCCCATTTAAACCGCATTATTATTTTCTTTCCTTCCCAGGTATCTTTTGTATAAAAGCTGCCGATGTTTCCGTCAAACGAACCTACAACCGGGATATCGAGTTTACCGGTATTGCTATCGGTCCAGTAAAGGCTCCAGAGCCTTGTTTTCGGGTCGAACAGGCGCAGGGTCCTCCCTTCAAAATCTGTATTATTAATGTTGGCATACATTACATCTGTATTACCAATACCATTTAATATCTTTTTGGCCTCATGTTTTGCATTGAAACTAACCCACTCGTTACTGTTATGCAGCCTTGTTTTTAACTTTTTATTAGTGATGTTCCAGCTGCTTATCAGAAAATCGAAATCGTTTTTCGATGATGTTTTTGAAGGAGTTATCAGCAGTTGCCCTTTTGCAGTTAGCTTTGCATTTACAAACTGATTAGCAATTGCCTTATCGGTTGGTTGTGCCTGGGCAGGAAGAATTGCGGCAGATAGCTGAAAGGCAAAATCGAATATCATTATTCTTAGGATTAAATTGGTACGCATGTTGGTTTCTTTTTTGCAAAGAAAAACACGCACACTGACAACCCTATGGCAGCCTGTTTTAAAAAAGAAAAATTATTTTAACCAGGTCAAAAAATCAGCCGCCTGTATGTGGTCCTTTTTACGGTAGGGCTGTTTGGTACAGCTGATGTTTGAGATCTTTTTTACAATAAAGTCCCTATAATCATTCCTTGTCCAACACCATGCTATCAGGTGCCACTGCAAATTATAAAATACAAGGCCGATGGGTTCTACTTCGCGTTGGGTTTTTAAGTTCCTCGTATCGGTGTAATCAATAGCTATAATAATTTGTTTGGTGATGGCAGTTTGCACATCAATTAAATAATCATTCTCGGTTTTTTCACTTTCGGGAATATAAATATTGATATGGTCGCTAAATCGTTCAGCCTGTTCTTTATCTGATGACCGTAATACTGCCTTTATTTTTGATAAGGCATTATTGCTGTAATGCGCAATAGACTTATCCGCAAATTTTTCAGCCAGCGATGCCATTAATATCAGCGAGTTGGCTTCATCAGCTGTAAACGAGAGTGGCGGCAAAAAATAACCCTTAACTATATAATATCCTTTAGGCTGTTCAAAGCTCACAGGGATCCCAAGCTCTTCCAGCGCTTTAACATCACGATAAACCGTGCGTACGCTTATCTCATATTTATCAGCCAGGTGTGCAGCCGTAACATGCTTTTTCGATTGCAGGGTAGTAAGTATGCCAAATAATCTGTCGATGCGGTTCATATCAACGCTAATTGCGAAAATTACCGAAAATAATTGGATCGGAAAATCCTCATTTTTTCGGGTTCATTATGGGACTATACATATAAGTGCGTTTCAGCACCATACATTTGTATCAGTGCTTTGGCTGTAGCACATTACCACCTGTTATCTCCACAGGAGCCTTTCGGGCAAAATGAGAATGGCATTACTTAACTTGTTTTATTTTTTCAATAACCATTGAAGTAAACAGTTTTGCACCATTTATATTCATATGTTCATTGTCGAAGAAATATATATTTTTTTTAAAGCGATAATCGTTTGAAAAATCGAAAAAGGGCACGTGCGTATCATTTGCAATTTTTAATGCTATTTTAATTGTACTTGTTTGTGAGTGCATTTCTGGCAATATTGGCGAAATAAACACATACAGTTTGATGCGGCGCTTTAAACAATCATCCAGGAACTCCTTGTAAATATGTATGTAATTCGGATCTGTTCTAACATCCTTATAATACTCACCTGTGAATTTAGTTTTGATAGTATCTTTTAAAGGGATAAATCCTGATAAGCTATCTGCCTTAAATTCATTTTTATTTTTGTAAATATTTCTGTTTAAAATTGATAAAAGCTGCGAATTAAACGGATAAGTTTTTGATAGCAGCTTTATATTTTCAAACCTGGATCGTTGTACAATAATTGACCGTATTTCAGGATGCTGATCATAATAAGGCAATAAAACTGATAAATGATCATAGCCCTGGGGGTTAACATCAAACTCCTCCGCCCTGATATCAAGGATTATCATTTTTGGCGTGTAGCGTTTTAATACACACTTGAGCATGGCATACGAATAGAGCAGGTAATTACCGTTGGCGCCAGCATTATAACAGCTTAGATGGGTACTATCGGCCAGTTGTTTTGAAATATAATGATGAAGTGCATGTGATGGTCCGATTACCAAAAGTTTCTGGTCGGCATAATTGGCAACATAAGCCGTTGATGCCCCTATTAGCGGATCATGTTTAAAATAAAAATATTTAAGAATGCTGCCGGCTAAATAATCAACCACGACAAGTAATGCTAAAAATAGCAGCAGTTTCCTTATAATCACTTTTAAGTTAGTGTTCATTCTCAAAATTGAAAGTATATAAACTGACCCCCATCAAACACTCCAAGCAATACAATTGTAATTACAACCAAAACCAGGGAGAGATTTCTGATAAAGATGTTTGAGCTATTGAATAACGAAAACTTCCTGTTAAAATACTCAGTCTTAACTTCATAGATCAGCAGAATCAGGATCCCGATAAAACAATAAAAAAGTTGGTATTCGGCCCGCATTACTACCCCGTTAAAAGCAACTATCTTCTTTAAAATAATAAGCGCATCGCTTAAATTATTTGCCCTGAAAAACACCCACGAAATTGTTATAAAACTTGTTGTAACTATTATTTGCAGCGATATTTTTAGCCATGGGAGTTTATCTAAATACGTAATCCTGAAAAATACCGGCCAGAACTTTTTGGTGAGTTTCAGGAAAATCAGATAAAAGCCGTTTAAGGCACCCCAGATAACGAAATTCCAGCTGGCCCCGTGCCATAACCCGCTGACTGTAAAAACAAAAAACAGATTAAAATATACCATTGGTAATTTTACTTTGTTGCCACCCATTGGTATATATAGGTAATCTCTAAACCACGTTGTTAATGATATATGCCATCTTTTCCAAAACTCACTAACATTGCGGGCAAGGTAAGGACGGTTAAAGTTAGTAACTAGTTTAAACCCTAAAACCCGTGCAGCACCAATAGCTATGTCTGAGTATCCCGAAAAATCACAATAAATTTGAAAGGCAAATAAAATGGTGGCCACCAATATGGTTTTACCGTCGCTACCCACCGGGTCTTTATAAACCACATTAACATATATTGCAATCCTGTCGGCCACTACAAGTTTTTTAAAAAAGCCCCTCAACATCAGTGTTAAACCCGATGAAACATTGCCAGCATCAAACTTTCGCCTTTCATAAAACTGATAGATGATATTTTGCGGCCTCTCAATTGGGCCGGCCACCATCTGCGGGAAAAACATAACATATAAGGCGTAAATGCCAAAGTGCTTTTCAGCTTTTTGATTACCCCGGTATACTTCAATAATGTAACTTAATGCCTGGAAGGTATGGAACGACAAACCGATTGGCAATATGAAATGCGAAAACGGAATATTGCTACGGTAACCCACGTGGCCCAATAAAGCGGAGATAATGCCCGCTATAAAGTTGTAATATTTATAAAAACCCAGTATGCCGATATTCGACAGGATACTTACTATCAACAGTAGCTTTTTTACACGCCCTTTAGTGCGTTCCAAATAGATCCCGACAAAATAATCGATGGTGATGGTAAAGGCCAGTATCAGGATATATACTGGAATATAAGCCATGTAAAAATAGCAACTGGCCACCAGCAATAACAGCCATCGCCATTTAAAAGGCGTTAAATAAAAGGCAGTAACAACTGTTATAAAAAAAATTAAAAACTGAATGGAATTGAAAAGCATTGAGAAGCAGTTGCGAAGTTTTAGCAGCTCAATATAGCAAGAAATGCTTTTTAAAATTTAATTTATATGAAGATTAGGCAGAAATTACTTTTTTATTTTATTTAATCTTTTTGCGCGTCTGTCCTCATCCGGATCAATTTTAACAGGCATTATAGATATCTTGTTGATATATTCTTCGGGTAGCCCAGCATTTTTGGCTAATAATAATACTTTTTGATGGTACCAATCGTAAGGCAATAAGTGTGTGTTTACTGCATGGGGTTGTGCTACAAAGGCTTCAGCCATATAAATCTTATCATTCATATCCATACAAGTAACAGGCTCAAGCTTAAAATCGATACTCCATGTTTCAGGATTGAAAAAATTGGATTTTTCTTTATCATCAAGTTCAATCAATACACCCCATACAGCATCGTTCGGATCGCTGGATTGCAGGATGTTTGCTTTGGAAGATTGATCGTCAGCCGTTTTATTAAATATGAAATTATAACCGGGCAGCCTGGCTACCCCGATCTTTCTGGCAGATGGAACTGTCTTCTTAAATCCCTCCACATCCATATTGCCGGCAAATGAAAATAATATCATAATGTATAAATAAGGATAGCTGTGTTTTGTTTTAACGTTTATGCAAACGGCTATATTATATACACTGCCCTAACACAAATTGTATCGTTGAGTATCAAGAAAATAACAAAAAAGCCCCCCGATCCATCGGGGAGCTCTCTTATCTTATTCTTTAATCCTGATTCTTGGTTCTTACAGTTTACCAAGTTCCTGAACAAGGTCTATCAGTTTGTTTGAATAACCCCATTCGTTATCATACCATGATACTACTTTTACAAAGTTATCATTCAAAGCTATACCTGCTTTTGCATCAAATATTGATGTGCGTGCATCACCTTTAAAATCTTCCGATACTACTTCGTCTTCAGTATAACCTAAAATGCCTTTTAATTCGTTTTCAGATGCATCTTTCATTGCAGCTTTGATATCAGCGTAGGTAGCTGGTTTTTTCAGGCGTACAGTTAAATCAACTACCGAAACGTCAGCAACCGGAACACGGAATGACATACCTGTTAATTTACCTTTCAACGCAGGGATAACCAAAGCAACTGCTTTAGCAGCGCCTGTTGATGAAGGGATAATGTTCTGGTAAGCCCCACGGCCGCCTCTCCAGTCTTTAGCCGATGGGCCGTCAACTGTTTTCTGGGTTGCAGTTACTGCATGTATGGTGCTCATCAAGCCTTCTTCAATACCAAATTTATCGTTAAGTATTTTGGCAATAGGGGCTAAACAGTTAGTAGTACATGAAGCGTTCGATACGATATGCTGATCAGCTTTAAGTTCTTTATGATTAACACCCATTACGAAAGTAGGGGTATCATCTTTTGCAGGTGCACTCATTACAACTTTTTTAGCGCCTGCATCTATATGTTTTTGTGCGGTTTCCTGGGTTAAGAACAAACCGGTTGATTCAATTACAACTTCTGCGCCAACCTCATTCCATTTAAGGTTTGCAGGGTCTTTTTCGGCAGTTACAC